>CAYLOF010000166.1:0-2580 GCA_964385215.1 uncultured Thermoplasmatales archaeon | reverse complement strand
ACGTTCAAGGTTCCATCTTCTGGCAGTATATAGAAGTCATCATTTGCTACTGGAGGGACGTTTGTTGACGTTACCGTTATTGTTACTGTTGCAATGTTTGAGTTTGCTTCGCTGTCATTGGCCTGATATGTGAAGCTGTCAGTTCCGGTAAATCCAGGGTTTGGTGTATATGCAAATGATCCGTTTGTCCAGAATTCCAGTATACCGTTTGTTGTTCCGGTTAGGTTTTCTGCTGTTAATGTATCTCCGATGTCCGCGTCTGTATCATTTGATAGTACTCCTGGTTCAGGTACGTTCAAGGTTCCATCTTCTGGCAGTATATAGAAGTCATCATTTGCTACTGGAGCATGATTAATGTTATTATAAGCGTTCCACACATTAATTCTACCAGAGCCAAATTGATTATCTTTACCAATTATTGGACCAAGATCTAGTGAATATAATTCAAGCAAATATTGAAGGTCATTTGCTGATAATGAAACATCAACACTTTTAAGTAAAGCAGCAGCACCAGCAGTGTGTGGTGAAGATGCTGAAGTACCTGGGAAACCTTCAGTACCATAACTCCAAGTAGAAACATAATCTGGAGCAGTAACATCTGGTTTTATTCTTCCATCATTAGTGGGGCCTCTAGAACTAAAACTTTCCAAAGAATCATCTTGCCAATATGTTGCACCAGCTGTCATTGATCCAAAAGCATCCGCAGGACATGTAATGCTACTTTCAGGACAATTTGATGAAAGAAAATTATTATAAAAACTATAAAGTTCAAAATGAACGTTCACATTAGAAGAATATCGATGAATAATAACTTGATAAGTATCCCCATATGGAACATAAACACCTATCATCTCAACTGGTGGTTGAGAACCAGATTGAACATTTTCTGAATAACCAACTATATTTAAATTACTATCTAATAAATAAAGATTATAATCTTGATTTGACCCTGGCCAATCATTCCAACTTAGCCCTAAATGAACAATATTGCCTCCAGAAATATAACCGAGAACTAATGTTTCGTAAGGAGGGTCAAATTCATGGAAATTATCAGCATCATTATCAGTAAAATATCCTTCATAATGTCTATTAGCTTGATTTCCGCTAGATACGATAAATAAGATTCCATTATCGCGAGCATAATCAATTATACCACAAACATCACCGATACTTGGATATCCTATTCCATCATAGTCATTTATACAAATATATCCTATTGAAAAACTAATAATATCAATACCAATAGAAACAGCGTATGTTACTGCATCGTTTAATTCAGAAATAGTTTCAAAATTAAATAGATATAAATCGCATTCTGGAGCTACATCCATAACTAGTTCGGCACATGCGCTCCCATGAATTTCTCCGCATTCAATATCATCATCTGATCTAAAGGAGATTGCTTCAATAATTCTATCTGATGGAATTTCAGGATTAATATCGTAATCTTTAAAACCAAAATCAATTATCGCAACCTTTATACCGCTTCCATTATAACCTGCATCATGCACTAAATCTGCACCAATAACACTTACTCCTTCACTAGTGATGTCTAATGGAGATCCTTTCATAGGAAATCTAATATAATTAACATAATTTTCCATTGATAAATTAACGATTAAATCTAAAGGCATTAAAACTTGAGCAAGAGCTTTATAATTATTTTCAATTTCAATTTCTCTATTAAAATCTTTTAATTTATCTATATCACTTTCAGCAACTAAGATAATTTCCAATCTAACTTTGTTATCTAGCAAATCAAAATCATTGATTAAATAATTATTTGTTTTTGTACATTTGTCAATGTTATTTTCACCCAATATATTTAAAACATTATTATCAATTTTTTCATATTGGTTTGATCTTTCAAACAAGGTGTAAGATAATTTACTGGATGATATATTATAACCTTTAATATTTTCATCATCTGCTATACTAAAATTTCCAAATAATAAAATTTCTAAAATAAATAAAACAATTATTTTTTTCATTTTGTTCCTCCCGTTTATTAAATCTTGTATCTATACATCATATTGTTATTGCTTAAATGGTTTCATTAACAATAACTAATTGGTAAAAAGAGTGTTAATTAGCATAACTGTAAGAAATTGCATAATATAGTCACATACGTTTTATTTAGGACTTAATTATTGGTTATTTTTCAGATATTCGGTATACTGTACATAAATCCTAAAGGTTGGGTTGTTGAATATAATGTAACACAAGAAAGATTATATTTTCAGGAGCTCAGTGAACTTATGCCATTGATGGCATTATGTAAAGATGTTAAAAAAATATCTGATTTTCCAGCTTGGGTACGTGGATACTGGGTAAGAAACAATCCTTTTGGATATGGTACGACCGAATACATCGGAAACGATAGTGATGAAGAAGTTGAAAAATGGTTTGATGAGGCATTTGCAGAACTAAATAAGAAAAATAAAACGAAAAAAACCTAAGATTGATTACTCACGGTCAAAATTGCATTGCACGGAATGTCTGGAGAAAAGAAATAGATAAACTTCTTTTCTCCCCAAAAACTCTTATCAAGTAGGGTAACGTGTATATCAACTGTTTTAA
>CAYLOF010000165.1:0-4474 GCA_964385215.1 uncultured Thermoplasmatales archaeon | reverse complement strand
ACAAAGAAATGATGAATAAACGTTGAAAATGGAATTAATAGCCAGCCTCAATTAAGAGTTTTTTGTAGATATATACTTTTTCTAACGTTTCAAACATGGCCTAGTCCGGTCTAAACCTTCAGGTTCTTAGAGGTTTAGAGTTTAACCCTCTAACGGTTAGACTATGGCCTTGGCCACTATATCTAAGAGGTCTAGTCCAAATGTCAAACCCTAACTTTATATATGGCCTTGTCCTTCAGGTGCCTAGTGGCCATGCCCGGGGTTTGAAATAGACCTTTGACAGTCATATTTGAAATACATATATAGGTGGGATAATGCCAAAGGCTTTTGATGAGGAAATGAAGGCGAGAATTTCGGATCTTTTTGAAACCGAACATATGACAAATGGTGAAATTGCGAGAGCTTTGGGCATATCAACAAGATCTGTCCGTCGATATAGACATTATCTCAATCAGGATCCTACACCTCAGATTAACCAGACCATTGAGGGGGCAGAAGAGCCTATTGAGAGTATTCAAAGTCAGCCATCTAATACGATAGAAGAGCCAGATAAAATTGAATATAAGGCTGAAACAACCCCAAATGAGAGTATAACTCCAGTTATTACAAAAGTGAGAAAGCTTGAATCATGCCCCGAGTGTGGTACCCCTAAAAGTGAGTGGATACAATTAGATCAATTGGATGCAGATGATCCTCAACCAACTGAGGAAGAGATGCTAAACTATGACTATATATGCCCGAAATGTTACGAATTGATATCTGAATATGTTTGCCCTGAATGTGGCGCCTCTAGCAGTGATTGGATTCCTATTGATCTACATCCTGATGCAACCGAGGAAGAAAAAAGACTTTATGACTATATATGTCCAAGGTGTAACGAACTGATAAAGATATAATTTGACTAAATTTTTAATGCTTCCAATTTCTTTTTAATCAATTCATCATTTTTTTCAAGAAAAAGAAGTGCTTTTCTATGATAAATTGGGAAATCAACAGGATCAAATTGTTCATCATAAAAGTTCTGATGTAGTATCTGAAGATTTAGAAATAACTCATGATATTCGGAATCATTTATTTCTTTAGCAATTTCTCGTGTATATGTTCTAAAAAAATTATGACTTCTTATAGTTATATTGGATAAAGAAGCTAGTGCTTTAATTGCTTGAGTTATTGCTCCCCACAATAATTCTGAAGCTTTTCTATAGTTCTTTTTTTTAAGAGAACTCTCCATATTATGAAAATAATGATCTCTAGTAGAGATATATTTATGGAAATTAGATTGGTTCATATCCAATGATTTCTTCATTTATATCACTGATAGTAACTTGTTTTTTTTCGACACCAAACGATCCAGTATCATAAATGACAATCCAATTTTCTTTTACTTTTTTAATACTAATTAATTTTGCAGAATAATAACCACTATCTTCTAGAAATTCTTTTGTCAAATTCACAGCTTCTTCTAATCTCATATTATAAACAATATATCTTAGTTCTTTATAAACCCTATTTCCCAAAAATATTATAGATACAAATCACATATGTCAACATCATTATGGAAAAAACTTCTCGGTTTTATAAATTTATAGATGAAATAAACAATGATGAGGAAAAAAAGAAAATAATAGATAATGAGGCATTAATACGTCTTTATATTAATTTTCAACAGGAGACTCATGGATGGCTAAATCTCCATAGACAACATTTTACTCAATTTGTAACAATTATTCTCGCGTTTTTAACTGCTTTTCTTGGAATTTTTTATCACTTTCAATCTCAATCTCAAATTACATGTTTGTTAAAATTAGCATTAGCCTCACTTTTTAGCTTTAATGTGATGCTCTCAATTGTCGGTATTAAAGTATGCGATCGTTTTTATCAAAGATTTCTTGAATCAATAACCATTGCGAATAAACTTTATCTTCTTCTAAAAAACGGGATTGGTGATATTGATTTAAAAATAAAAAATAATGAAGATATCTATAAAAACGATTCTCATTTATTTCCAAATAGATGGATCAATGCAACAAAAAACTATGAAAAAACTGATAAACTTAATTCAAAAAATCGTAAAGAACAAAAAGGTTTTGTGGAAGATCACATGTGGAAAGGCTCTAACAGATATATACGTATAACTTTTATTATTCTTGGAATAATAAACACTATTGCAGTAGTCGCACTAATATTTTATCCCAAATAGCTCATGAAGGTGCTCTCCATGATTTTTTAAATATCCTTGTTCTAAAACCTCATTTAGTATCAAATCAGTGATGTCATCGTTTATTATTCCTAGATACTCATAGGCGTAGCCTTTACATATACCCTTCTCAGGATCTCCATTCTCATCTCTGAGTCGGTTATCTAGAATCTTATTGAAAATATTCCAAGTTAAGAGAACACCATCTAGGAAAGTAAGGTTTTCCATTGCTTCAGTTTGGTTTATCTCCCTTTTTTCTTGCTTTCCTTCTACCATAGCCCTTTGAGATTCCTGCCTTTGTTTCTCGTCTCTACCATCCATGCGATTAAACATATCCTGGAATTGTTTAAGGAGCTCTACGCCATTCTCTGTTGATATATATTTGATATTACCGAGCTTAACTACATGCAGATCTGGTTTTTCATCAGCTTCTAATTTTTTCTCTTCTAGTTTTTTATCTATTTCTTCCTCTATCTCACACATATACATTCCTCCTCACGCACCAAATAATTAATTTGTGAGACTAAAAAATCAAAAAATAGGATCCTAACAAAATTAGAAAAAGAAAAAAAGAAAAGATTTAGTGAGATAAATTGAATTGCAATAAAAAAACAGAGTTTGCATTTTCCGTAAAACTCTCCCAAAAATCCCTCCCGTTGGCCTATGCAAATCTCAGCAGGCCCATCTTTACTAAAAATAATTAAGTAGAACCACATTACATCTATATGTAAAAAAATGACAAAAAAAAAATCTATAAATAAATCTCGTGAAATTGCGATTAATAAATTTTCTTCAAAAGTGAATGAGTTGCTTAAAAACAATTTAATTGATATCTTGATTTACGGTAGTGTCGCACGTGGTGAAGCAAAATCTGATTCAGATATTGATGTAATCGTTGTTGTTAAAAGAAATACTTTTAAGAATCAAATGAAACTTGCAGCAATAGCATTTGATATTTTATTAGAAACAGGAGAGTACATATCTGTTCAGACCATGAAATCTAAAGACCTTAATAAAGATACAATTTTTTTACATAATGTACGGAGCGATGCAATTCATGCCATATAAGGAGTATCTCGATCAAGCAGAAGAATAACTAAATGCTTCTTATGTTTTATTTGAAAAAGAATTCTATAGAGAAGCAATATCAAGAGCATATTATAGCATGTTTCATGCAACTCAAGCCATATTGATTCTTAGATAAATATATCCTAAAAGTCACAAAGGAGTTATACAAAAATTTGGAGAAGAATTTATTAAACCAGGTGTTTTAGAAAAGAAAATGGGACATATTCTATCTCAAGCAGAAACCATGAGATTAAAATCAGATTACGACGTTGGCGTAAAAATAGCAAAGGAAGAATATGAAGAAATTTTAAATAACTGTGAATTTTTTATTAAGAAAATTAAAGATTCAATTAAAGATTTTAAAACACCGAGATATTAATAGAGTTTTACCTGAATTCTCCCCGGTTAAACTGTGTGCCTATCAGAAGACCCATGTTAAATAAATGTGGAGTTTAAAATAGACAAATATTGAGATATTTGTAAAAAAGATGATTGTTATTGTTTGTTTTTATGATAAAGATCCAATAATATAATTTTCTGTTCCCTCTTGAAGTAAGCATAAGCAAGACGAAACGAACCAATGTAAAGTTCCCGTGTTCCTTTTCTAGCATATCTCAGCGGTTTACCTAGTTCTGGGTTCTCAAGTATCTTCTTAATTTGTTTTTTAACTTGTTCTTTTATTGCGCTGTCTTTTATTTTATTAATGATTTTTAGAATGTTATCTGAATATTCTACGGTTAGCATTTCTCAAGTTCCTCTAAAAACTTGTTTGCAGAAAGAGATTTAAATTTTCCTTTTTCATATGCTTTCCATGCTTTTTCAACTTTTTTTGCGAACCTGAGATCTTCTTTTAATTTTTCAGTAACTTCGCTTATCTTTTTCAGAATTAAACGGTTATGGTCTTTTATTATTAGAAATTCTTCGCCAATATCAATATCTTTTCTCATACTACTTGGTATTACTATTTGTCCCTTTGAGCTTATTTTTGTTATTGCTAATTCCATATAATATCACTAATGTAAGATATGTCTTACATGGTATATAAATATTGTCATTTGTAAATGAAAAATCAAAGATATATAATGGCTTATCAAACAAAACGGAGGGATATATATAATGTTTTACCTTGATTTTCCCCTGTTGATCTGTTTGCCTCTCAGCAGGCCCATAGTATATATCAACATGGAATATATATAACGTTTTGAATGA
>CAYLOF010000164.1:0-4485 GCA_964385215.1 uncultured Thermoplasmatales archaeon | reverse complement strand
TGATTACCATCTCTGTTCCAAAGAGTCTTTTCATTTCCTTTGGAGTTATGATCATTTTGTTTGGATTGATTACTGGTAAAAGTGCAGGAGTTGTAACTGTTCCATGTTTTGTAGTAAATCTGCAGGTTCTACCTGCAGCATCTCTATTTTTAATTTCAAATTTCATAATCTACTCAACGAAAAGTAATTAAAAGTGAGTTATTTAGCTTTGTATACCATTCAAAATCTTTTTTTCACAAATTTTGCTATTTAAACTTAGATTTTATCTTTGCACCTTTACTGTGTTAATATTGAATGTTTATTATGCGCCTATTTGAATTGGACTAACAATTCTTTTAAGTGTGGCAATTGCAGAAAGAGACGCCATATAACTTGATCCGGGATTGTTTGGATTTGGCATATTTTCTACTTCTGCACGCAGCCTGCCAAATTTCCCATGAGCCAATATTTTATGGCTTATCCTGGTGGCTACCGGGTCTGCGACTATCTCCACTTTTGTTTTATCTAGTCCTACGCCTGCAATAGAAAGATTTGCTGCCACATTGATATTTCTTGGAAATTTTTTCACTGCATCTCTAGCATTTCCTTCAAAAACTATGGTCCTTCTATCAATACTTTTGCCCAAAGATTTTGGAGGTTTTGTGGTTACAAGAGTCACCTCATCTATAATGTCAACGCTGGCTGACAATATGCCGTCTATTCCGCATACTGCGCCAGACGGAAGATATATTTTGCACTGTTTCTCTCTAGCGATTTTTTCGAGTTTCGTTCTGAATTTATCATCAAATAGGCTTCCAACACTCATAATAATTATGTCTTTGCTTGCTTTGAGGGCACGTTCAGCGTATTCCCTTACTGCCTGTTGTGATGCAGCTTCAAATACAACATCAACCTTTTCTAAAAAATCTTCTACAGGTTTTATTTCTGCCTTCTTGATGGTCTTGCAGAGGTTCTGCTCTGCTTTCTTATCAATATCAAAAAGGTATATTTTCTCAATCTCGTCCATATTTTCGGCTGCTTTGGAGACGTCGCTGCCTATTGCACCACAACCAATTATTCCAAGCTTCATTTTTTACCAAAACCTTAAAACCATGGCTCAATATAAAAAATATTGCCATGGACGATATTGACAGGTTTCTAAACGAAGATCTTGGAGATGAGGGAGATGTAACATCTGATTCTCTGTTTGCTGATGAAATTGCCAAGGCATACGTTATTGCAAAGGAAGATTGTGTCGTTGCTGGGTTAGAAGAATTGAAAATTGTTTTTGACAAGACTGGAGCGCAGGCTAAATTGAATGTTGAGGATGGCGATTTCGTTAAGAAAGATGCTGTAGTTGCCGAAATTAATGGGTCAATACGTTCGATTCTTAAAGGGGAACGATTGGCTCTAAATTTTATATGCAAAATGAGCGGTATTGCTACAGAAACAAAAAAACTTGTAGATAGATGCAAGGTTATAAATCCTGAGGTGGAGGTAGCTGCCACCAGGAAAACGACGCCTGGTTTTCGCAAATATGAGAAAAAAGCTGTTGTTTTAGGTGGTGGAAAAGCACACCGATATGGCCTATATGATGCTGTATTGATTAAAGACAATCATCTAAAGTGTGCTGGTTCGGTTGATCGTGTCATTGAGCAGATTAAACGGAAAATTACCGATAAAACTATTGAAATTGAGGTTGAAAACGAGCACGATGCATGCACTGCTGCTGAAATGAATGTTGATGTAATTATGTTGGATAATTTCAATCCTAAAGATGGTGAAATGCTTGCTAAAAAAATCCGCGATATAAATGATAAAGTTCTAATTGAGATGTCGGGTGGTATAACTCCTGGCAATATAGATAGTTATGCAGCATTTGCTGACCGTATTTCTTTGGGATATCTTACACATAGCATTGAGGCAATGGATTTCTCTTTAGAAATTGTATGACGACATCTTTTAGGAAATATTTAATAACCAACATTACTTTACAATATTGGTAGGAAATATAATTATAACAATGAATCTGGGTTTATTGTTGTGAGGGTCTGGTGGTTTAGATGAAGAAACTTATAGAAAGCGTAGTTGAAAATGAAAAAAATAAAAATGCTAAGAAAGATAAAAAGAATAAATCCACAAAAAAATCTAATAGGGATTATGTCGCATTAAAAAAATCCCCAACTAGCAGTGTTGAAAATCGTGAATTGGAAAAAGTGTTGGCCGGTTTGACAACCACTATAAAGGTTATCGGTTGTGGTGGTGCTGGTACAAATACTATTAGTAGGTGTCTTGAAAGCGGTGTTACTGGAGGGGACTTGATAGCTATTAATACAGATGCTCAGCATTTGTTGATGACCGATGCGCCTCACAAGATATTGATTGGCAGACATCTTACCAAAGGTCTTGGAGCTGGCTCCATTCCGCGGATTGGTGAAGATGCTGCAAGGGAGAGTGAGCAGGATGTCCGTGCTGCTGTTGGTCACGCCGATATGGTTTTTGTGACTTGTGGACTTGGTGGGGGTACAGGTACCGGTTCAGCTCCTGTCGTTGCACAGATTGCCAAGGAAACTGGTGCTTTGACTATTGGTGTTGTTACCCTCCCATTTAGTGTTGAAGGTTTTGTCCGTATGGAAAATGCTGAGACGGGTTTGAAACAGTTGAGGGAAACATGTGATACTGTCATAGTGATACCAAATGATAAGTTGCTTGACGTTGTTCCAAATCTTTCGTTGAATGCTGCTTTCAAAGTTGCAGATGAAGTGCTTATGAGATCGATTAAAGGTATTACAGAGATGATTACTAAACCTGGACTTGTTAATCTTGATTTTGCAGATCTAAAGACGGTAATGAGAAGAGGTGGTGTTGCCATGATAGGTCTTGGAGAGGCTGAAGGTGAGAACAAAGCAGTTAATGCTGTTGTAGAGGCTCTCAATTCTCCACTACTTGAGGTTGATATCTCTGAAGCTACTGGTGCTCTTGTCAATGTGACCGGTGGTGAAGATATGACAATTAGCGAGGCCGAGCGTGTTGTTGAAGAGATCTATTCAAGAGTTGATCCAAATGCACGTATAATTTGGGGAACGACTGTTGATGTTGAACTAAAGAGAAATATTCGTGCAATGCTTGTCATCACTGGCGTTAAATCAAAGCAAATTCTTGGCCCATCGCAGAGATCATTTGAAAATAAGGAGTTTGGCATTGATTTCGTAGCATAAAATTGGTTTAAGAAGGCTTTATTTTCCATTATCTAAAGCCTTTTTTCCTATTTTGTTGAAAATGTAATGTCAAATGTAATGGCAATCCCTCCAAACTCTTTATATATAACTACTTATTTGACCATTTGTTTATTAGAGGTGTCGATACATGAAGAAAACCGGAGACAATAAAAGCTTCGTTGACAAGGCATGGGATTTGCAGCACAATATAGAGGTGCGACAAAAAAGGATAGGTAAAGGCAAATATGGACGTGTACTTAAAATGGCTCGTAATCCTACCAATGAAGAATTTGCGAAATCTTCCAAGATAACGGGAGCAGGTATCCTGCTTATTGGCGGAATTGGGTTCCTTGTTTTTTTGTTAGCTACGCAAGTTGCACCTTGGATTGCAGGATTACTTGGGTGGAGTTGAAAGGTGTAATATTATGCAGAACACAGATTTTGGGGATTCCATTGAAAAAGAAAAGACAAAAATCTTTTCCGTAAAAACACAGGTTGGAAAGGAGCAAAATGCTGCTGATCTTGTTAATAGCAGAGCAGAAAAATCAAAGTTACGAATCCCTTCCATACTTGCAACACCCGAACTTAGAGGATATATTTTCCTTGAGGGATATAATAAAGAACGTATAAAGGATATGATTAAAACGGTTTCTTATGCTAGAAATATGCTTGATGGCGATATACCAATCGATCAGATAGAGCATTTTCTTGTACCAGCTTCCGCGGTTGCAAAGATTGCAGAGGGCGATGTTGTTGAAATGGTGGCAGGTCCGTTTAGAGGCGAAACTGCCAAAGTTACTCACATTGACGAAGCAAAGGAAGAGATTACAGTAGAACTCTTTGAATCTGTTGTTCCAATACCAATTACCGTTAGAGGGGAGCAAGTAAGAGTAGTCAAAAGAAAAGATGAAGATAAAAAGGAGGAATAGATTATTATGGCAGAGACAATTGAAGCGTTGGTTGAAGGAGGAAAAGCTTCTGCAGGGCCACCACTAGGTCCAGCACTTGGTCCAATGGGTGTAAATATTATGCAGATAATCAGTGCCATCAACGAAAAAACAAAGGATTTTGAAGGGATGAAAGTACCTGTAAAGGTCATTGTTGACCCAAAAACAAAGGATTTTGAAATCAAAGTGGGTACTCCACCCGCATCAGCATTGATTCTTGATAAACTCGGAGCGGAAAAAGGCTCAGGTGCACCATCAACACATAAAATCGGTGATCTCACGGTTGATCAAGCAATCAAGGTTGCCAAGATGAAGTATGATAATCTTTTAGGTAGTGGGCT
>CAYLOF010000163.1:0-4539 GCA_964385215.1 uncultured Thermoplasmatales archaeon | reverse complement strand
CCTATCTATAAACTTTAGGTTCATAATGATTAGGAATGTATTCCTAATATTTAAACTTTCGTTTCTAGTAATTATAACTGTTTTCATTTGACAAATGACATTCCCACTTACCTCATCCTAACTTTTTTCAATTCTGTTTAATCTTTATGGGAAGAAAGAATTATCCAAAGAGTTGGTCCAGCAAATGGTGGACATTGGAAAATAGTTGAAAAATGAACGCGAGAAATCAGGTTTTATTTACCGTGGTGTTGGTAAGCCTTATTGATAACATCTACAACCTTTTCCAATTCCTCTTTTGTAAGCACTGGATGAACTGGTAGAGACACTACTTCATTTGCGAGTCTTTCTGAAACCTTTAAATCATTATGTCCAAATTTTTCCAAGTGGGGATAGTGGTGTAGTGGTTTTGGATAATATATTCCAAATCCAATTTCGTTTTTCTTTAATTTTTCGAGCAATTTTTCACGATTTTTGCATTTAATTGTATATTGGTGATATGCATGTTTGGCACCATCAAGAACATATGGTGTTTCAACATCTTTCAATTCCTTATCAAAATATCGCGCATTCTCTTGTCTTTTTTTAATAAAACCAGGAAGTTTTTTTAACTGCTCAATACCAATCGCAGCAGCAATATCAGTCATTCGATAGTTATACCCGATGCGACCATGTTCATAACCCCATTTTGTCTTCTCACGACCATGGTTCCTGATTGAATTTGCTATTTCAAATAACTCATTATCGTTTGTCGTTATCATTCCGCCTTCGCCAGTAGTCATGTTTTTTGTAGGGTAAAACGAAAAACATTCAAGATCCCCAAAAGATCCAATCATCTTGCCATCATAAGAAGCACCATGAGCTTGAGCGGCGTCTCCAATAATCTTAAGATCATGCTTCTCTGAAATTTCCTGAATTGGTTTCATATCCGCAGGTTGACCATACAGATGTACGGGCATAATAGCTTTTGTTTTAGGTGTTATTAACTGCTCAATTTTATTTACATTAATATTGAAAGTTTTATGATTTACATCGCAAAAAACAGGTGTTGCATCACAAAAAAGTACAGAATTAGCAGTAGCAATAAATGAAAAGGAAGGAACAATCACTTCATCACCTTTCCCTATTCCTAAAGAAAGCAATCCAAGATGTAATGCAGCTGTTCCAGATGTTGTTGCAATTGCATATTTTGTCCCAACAAACTCAGCGAATTTTTTTTCGAACTCCTCCGTTCTTGGACCGCATGCAATCATTCCAGAATCAAGAACGTCTGATACTGCTTTTTTTTCTTCTTCTCCAATTAATGGTTTTGCAATCGAAATCATTTCCCCATCCCTTTATAGATGTTCTCATCAATGACTATTTTTTTTCCACACTCTGGACACACTAGCACTATCTTACCTTTGCTTTCAGTTTCCTTGTCCAATTTAGTGCCACATTCACATACAAAACCTTTCAGCTCGGCAGGATTTCCAAAAACGAGGCCATAATCTGGAACGTTTTTTGTAACAACAGATCCAGCTCCTATCATTGCATATTTTCCAATGGTGATTCCGGCAATAATTGTTGAGTTTGCGCCAACCGATGCGCCATCTTTTACTATTGTTCTCACCAGCCGTTCTTCATCCCATATAACCGATCTTGGGCGAAGATCATTGGTAAAGCAGACATGAGGTCCTACAAAAACATCATTTCCAATCTTTACTCCTTGATAAACAGTTGCAAAATTCTGGATTTTGCAATTATCTCCAATTTCAACTTTCGTATCTATATAGACGCCCTTTCCAATGTTACAATTCCTTCCGATTCTTGCATTCTTTCGAACGTGAACGAAATGCCAAATATTTGTTCCATCACCTATCTCGGCATCCTCTACATATGCTGATTCATGAATCATAATATCCCTATTTCTTCCCCATTTATGTAGGATTGTGTTGCAGCTTCAGCGATCTTTAAAGCCATGAGGCCATCTTCTCCCGTTGCCAAAGGTTTTTTACCTTGTTCAATTGAATTTATGAAATCCTCAATCTCATTTCTTAATGGTTCTCTTTTTTCTAAAGCTACTTCATTAATATTGTACTGGATAGGGGCGTGATATAGATTCATTTCATTAATTTGATTGAATGAAGATGAGGATGTTGTAACAGATTGGCTTATATAGTCTGCTTCAACAAAACTTTGTGAACATGTTAAAAATATTTTTCTGATTTTCATTGGTGTGAGCCAGTTCACTTCAACTATTCCACATATTCCATTTTCAAAATTGAGTATAATATTTGCATGATCTTCATAATCAATATTTTTGTTAAATCTTCCAGCTTTTGCATAAACAGATTTTACTTCACCTGCTAGATATCTCATTATGTCTATGTCATGCACTCCAAAATCAAATATAACGCCAACATCTCTTATTCGTCCTGGGAGATTGCTGACACGTTTTGATACGATGGTTACAAGTTCACCAAATTTTCCCTCGTCTAAAGAGTTCTTAACAAATCTTACAGCTGGGTTATGTCTTTCTATATGGCCGACAGCTAAAACTAAATCATCAATTTCTGCCTTTTTTACCAGTTCTGCTGCCTTTTCGACGCTATCACAAATCGGTTTCTCTGCTAATACATGCTTTCCATCGTTTAACAAATCCATTGCTATTTTATGATGGGTAGCAGTAGGGGTGGCAACAATTGCAGCATCTATTTCAGAAGACAGTTCTCTATAATCAAAAAACGGTTTCACACCAAATCTTTCAGCAATACCTTCAGCTGCTTTTTTATCAACATCTGCAATCCCGACTAGTTCTACATTCTCTAACTCGGAACAGACCCGGGCATGATTTTTTCCCATTGAACCTGTGCCAATGACACCTATCTTCAGCATGACGCCTGAAATATAACCACCTTATTTATGAGTTTTTATCCGTTTTAATCAAGTGTTCATATAAATTCGCAAGTTTTTTCCTTTCTTCACCCCAGTTATATTTTTCTTTTGATAACTTTAATGCGTTTTTTCCAAGTTTTTCGCACAGATTTTTGTTGTTTTTTAACTTGAATATTCCTTCTCTTAGTGAGTCGGCATTATAATCAACAGCAATGCCACAATTTAGATTTTCCGTCATTTTTCCTGAAAAAGTGCCGTTAGTACAAATTATGGGTCTACCACAAACCATTGCTTCGAACTGTTTATTTGCTAGGCCAATTTTATTGTTAGCATCATCTGGATTGATCATACAGATAACAACATCCGACTCAATCGTTTTGGGAATGACCTCATTGAATGGTAAGGTGCCTAGGAATTCAATATTGTCATATTTTTTGCTTCTTTTCTTTACTTCCTCGTATAAATTTTCTTTTTTTCCAGCAATTACAAATTTCACATCTTTCATCTTTCCAATGATATCTACCAATTCTGGAAACATTCTGTTCTTATGTAAAACACCAATATAGCATAATGTGAAAATATTGTTATTTGTTGGTTGATATTCTTTGCCAATCAAATCCTTGCAATTCATGACTATGGTTATTGGTTTGCCTGTAATCGATTTAAAGTACTCTTCTAGTGGCTCGTTTACAGTTATAATATGGTCAACATTTTTAACTAATCTTTTTTCCATCCAAAATGCAACCTTTACCACAGATTTTGACCTATTCCTGGCAATCATATATCCAAAAATCTCGTGTGCATCATAAATTAATTTTACACCCAATTTTTTCTTTAACCATACGCCCACTTGCAGCGTATCTAAGTCATGGCAATGCACAACGTCAAATTTAAAATCATCTTTGTACAGTTCTAATCCTTTCTTATACGCCTTTCTCCACCATACTGGATTTCTAGCTAGATCATTTGGCAATAATTTCATCAATCCGGTATTATGGATTCTTACAAGGTTAACGCCTTCAATGTCCTCACTCTCGGAATAATCATTTTTTCTGTCCCACACTATTACTGTGACTTTATGCTCATTATTGACCAACGATTTTGCTTCTTTGGAAACCCTTGGATCAACCATGAATGGATTTGAAAGAATCATCAATATTTTCATTTTTTCACTTATCAGTTAATTCGACTGGAGGGACAATACCTTTCACCATTAAAATCTTTTACCAAAATTAATAGAATCTACAATTCAATTAACGTTAAATATGTTACCTTTATATCTCCAACGAGATGGAAGAAGAAATTTTTCCAAAGGTATCATTTATTATGCCTGTATTAAATGAGGAAAAAACCATTGCTCAATGTTTGGACTCATTGTCCAGATTAGATTACCCAAAAGATAAAATTGAGATTTTAATAGCCATGGGAAAATCTACGGATAACACAGATCAAATTTTAAAAGAATATGTCAATAAATACAAAAACATCGCACTTCTAAAAAATCCAACTGGAAACACATCTATAGGACGAAACGTCTGTATCGGGCATTCCACTGGAGATATGCTGATGAACTACTCTGGACATGTGACGGCGGATAAAAACTTACTAAAAATTCTTGCGTTAAAATTATCTGAACTTCCTAAAGAAATAGTTGCAGTAGGATGT
>CAYLOF010000162.1:0-4555 GCA_964385215.1 uncultured Thermoplasmatales archaeon | reverse complement strand
GATTTGTCTTATATTGTTTTGCAGGTTTGACTGATTGAATCAATGTTAGGTCATCAATATCTACTTTGGATAGATCAAGATTTAACAGTATTTCCTTTGTTTTACTTTTTATGCTGTTTCTTACATCATTTCTTGCTTCCTTTTCATCTGTCCAATATGGTATTTCCTTAAGGACATTTGTCATTATTTCCCTAAGCACTTTACGTGCAATGTTTGCCTTATCGGATCCCTTGAAATTATTCCCCTTTGTATTCATCACGATTTTACCATCCTTTTCATCAAAGATGAGGTAGTTTTTATGTTTTACAAATATCATAGCATCATGATGCTCAGGTTCTAATTCAAACTCTGGATAGTTTAACTCCTCTTGCCATTTACTGTTGCATTGCTTTATCGCAGACAAGGCCTCTTCTGGTTTAGTGAGCCAATCTTCTTCATTATCGTTAACGTTTACTCCTAGCGCTTTTGAAAATTTAGGCAGGTTTCCTACTGAACGAGAACATCCCATATAAATACCATCTGTATCTCCATAAGTAACACGAATATCTTTTTTTTGCAACATTTGTATTGTTTCATCAAGAATAACCTGTCCCTTAGTTGTAATAGCACCAGCACCCCACAAATTAAACTGCCGACCAGAAACATTAGGGGCACTGAGGATGCCATGCGTCCCAGCATTTCGAGCTCCTTTCACACTTTGATACATCATCTTCAAACGTTTCAACTCTCCAGGATCACCAGAAGATTTCACCTGTTGTAACTCATTTTTGATCTGCTGAATCATACTCATGATGCCTGTCATCGCGCAATTAACAACACCAGGTTTTTTATCAATTTTAATGCCAATCATAAATCCCTTATCAGCAAAACCTTCCCTTTCAGTAATCTTGCGCCATTTCACATCCACATTTTCAAAAAATTTCTGTGGTAATCTCTTAAACCATACCAACATATCCGGTGTATCGTCCTTAGGGCAAAGTCTAACAGTGTCAGCACCAATATTCAATGCTTTTAAAATCGTAGGATACATCGCTCCAACATCAGCAATCACTACATTATACCATGGAATAAAATGAGATTTCGCGTCTTTATCTGGTTTAATGGTCATCCCACCTGGCATATGGTAATTTAGCCTTTCATCAGCATCTTTTGCATCCCTATTATAGACAACATAAGGATATTTCACCCATTCAGGCATCTCCTTGCCATATTTGAGGACACGAACAAATTCTTTGGATAATTGATCCCTTTTTTGTTTTGCCTGTGATACAATTTCTTCTCGGCTGGTGCATCCATTACAATGATTAAGTAAATCCTTACAAATGGAGCTTGCTCGACATGTTGCAGGAATAATTTTTTTCTGTATACTCCCGCGAAGTAACGCCATATGGTCCCACATATTCACCGCACCAGATGACAACAACGTCTCAAATGGCATACATGTAGTAAATGACAACGGTAACGCCTGTTGAATGAGATTAAGTGTTACGCCCATCTGTTCTATGACGTCATGCTTGTTATATTTGAGCGTTCTATCATCTATCTTCATTTGAGAAGGTGTGAGAATAATCCTATCTTTGACACCTACGCCAAGAAAAGGAGCGACTGCTTTTAGGCTAAACGAATTTAAAAATGAATAAAACTTTCGTGTTGCATGGTATGTATCAAAACTGCATGGATAAAAGTTTACAATTTCGGATCCGACCCCAAAATGAAATGATCTATCTCTCCTGCTGAATCTATTGATAAAATCCTGAAACGTTTTTCCTTCGTTATCTGAAAGACGGGATTGATGGGTTTTTAGTATCCAATTTATCCTGTTGTATATCTGTAGGTTGTCAAAACCTGCTATGTTATGCCCGGATATAATGTCGTAATTCATGACTAGTTTACAGAATTTATAGAGATTTTCTATCTCCTCATCGATATTACGTGAAATAAGTTGCTTAACTTCTATATCTTCTGAATGGGTGGGGCAATCTATAATGTCAAAACTGAATTCCTCGCTTTCCAGGTTTTTATCGGATTCAAAAGCTATATCAAAATCAGTATGCCCTATGATGTCTACGGGAACGTTGATATTTCCTTGTTCGTACTGTGTGGTTTCGATATCATATACTAAAACGTTTAATTTTTCTTTTTTACCACCAGAATCAAAAATCCATGTTTTTCCTTCTGCTGCTAGATCTATGAGTGCTCTTTGATGGTATGGAATGTCATGTTCGGCAGTATAGAACCCATGGTTGAAAAATAGGTAATCGCTTACCTCTGGAACAAAATATGATTGTTTGGTATAAACTCTAAATACATTTCTTTTTTCATTATACCTCCAAAAGCTTCTATAACTTTCAATATCTCCTATCTTTTCTATTTTTGATAGATTGCTTTGATCTGATGTGTTGTTTTCCCATTTATTAAATAGTTCTTTTCGGGCAGACTCTATGTTTCTTTCTTTTGGGCAGAAAGCCAGAAAATATGGTCTGTGGTAATCAGATAAGGGTTTTGGTTGTTTCTTATGTAAGTATAAAAAATCAGGTGAAATTCCAAGTAACATGCCGTTCATAGCTATCAATCCCCCAACATAATTGGATGAGCACCTCAATGTATTGTCTGTACTTAAATTATTAGAATAATGAGTGAGTGGCAATAATTGAATTTTTTTGTCATTTGATTTGAAATAAAATGGGAGGGAATAAGTGTAAAGTTCTCCACCTAGAATAAAAAAACTAGCAGAAACCAGTACACTATTCTGTGGGTTGAAATATAAATCTACTATTTATAATTTTCTGAAGATATATAGATGCCATCTGTTCAGAAATGAGTAAGGGGAAATAATATATTAGCCCATCTCAAATGCATGAAACCCTAATTTATAGAGATAGTTATGGTGTAATCTCTTACTTCCATCTAAAAAGCAACCATTATTTGTTTTAAAATACGTCAACTCGCATATAGGGAAATCATATCAAAAAATATCTTATGATTCTTCTGAGCTAGGATGTTTTTCACTCTGAGTATTTTTCCATTAATTCTTTTACCCGTTTACGAATGGTAATATTTCGATTTCGTTCCTGGATTTCCTTGATTCTCATGTCTGCATGATTTTGGTAAGTATTATTCGACATATTCTCACTCCTTCGCCTACTGCATAGTGGTTTATATAACTTTGGGAGAGGTCACCTTGAAGATTTTTTTAGTTATGTTTTTAAGATGGGAGTTTGTTATATGATTGTATATCTGGAGGAGAAAAATTGGTAGAAAATAAGATAACAATCCCATATCAAATAAAAGGCATAAAACCAAGTGAGAGAAAGGAAGGATATGTTGAAGTATTGATGGAACCAGTGGATAAGCTTGATTATAATCAAGAAGAAAAAGATTTAGACAATATTCCAATCAAAGTAACAGGTGTTGGACCAGATGGCTCAGCATTTCCACCTGGCTTTCAAAATCAGTTAACGCAGATGCTAAAAGGTGCAATGCCTCCAATGTTTAAAGGAAAAAAGAGTTATGACCCAAGAAGATTAATACATGTGGAATCTGAAATTGATTTTCTTGCGAGAAACTGGAAATATGGGGACATAATCGATGTAACACTGGAGAAGGTAAAGAAGGCAGAAGAAGTACGTCATCCTAAAGAATAAATCGGTAGTTAATGGAGTTATAGATTTGATTGATGGTGAGTAATTATGGAGTTTGATATGCGTAGAAAAAAGGTTAATATCTTCAAAATAGGAAAACTGTACTGTTTTAAGGCATATTTCAGTGATAAAGAGATTTTCAAGGAACTGTCTGAACATTACAATAAGGAGAAATATCGATTTGAGTGCGGTACGGCTGATGAACGAAACAAGATTATCAAATATTTGGGCGAGGTTGGTTTTGATACGAATCTCGTTGAAGATTTAAGTGGTTACCTTGTGAAAATAGACCGATTCAAAAAGTATGCGCCCATTCTGAAAAATTCAATAGAGCAAACGGAACTTGGCAGTGACAGGATATTTCTCATGAAAGATAGATTATCAGTAGAACAAGCAATTGAACAAGGAGCAGAGAAATATACCGATGAAATAGATTCTGAAAGGTTGGTTCTGTAGAACCCGAGATTCATACTTTCACCAACCCCTCTTTTACATATATAAAGCACCAGCACCCTTCGTGGTATCATACAGACGATAAATACGGGAGACATGCCAGCAAGGGTGCATCCCCACTTTCCTCCTATGCTGGCATTTCTGCCACATAATTTTAGTTGCGTTAAATTTTATTCTTTCTTACTACTATTTTTGTCGACGCCATTAGTGACTCATTATCAATCTAAATCTACAATTTGACTTTTTGCAAAATCTCTTTATTTACTCATTACTCCTATTACTTCATGATAACAACGCAACCAAGAGACCTCACTTATCTTTGAATTGCTTTTTATGAAAAATATTATCGACCTAAGCTTGATAATACCAAAGATATTCTAAGAAACATTTTAAGAAGTATATCATAAATACATTGATTAATTATGTCAATCAAGGATGCGTTTAAGCTCTATATCACAGTT
>CAYLOF010000161.1:0-4584 GCA_964385215.1 uncultured Thermoplasmatales archaeon | reverse complement strand
ATAGTTGCGAAGAACGGAATGCCACCGTTTATGCTAGGATATAATGATGATATAGAAGATTATTCTTACGATCCAGCAGAGGCAACAAAGCTTCTAACGGAGGCAGGGTATCCAAATGGATTTACTAGTACTCTATGGGTAATGCCAGTAAGTAGACCTTATATGTTTGATCCTTCAAAGATTGGAGAGGCAATCCAAGGCTATCTAGAGGCGGTGGACATAACTGTAGAGATATATCAGGTAGATTGGAGCACGTATCTTGAGAAGACTGAAGCGGGAGAGCATCCAATGTGCCTGCTAGGCTGGTCCGGTGATAATGGTGATCCAGATAACTTCATGAATGTGCTGTATGGAGAGAACGCATGCTCTATAGGTACGGCTGGAAACGTTGCTTTTTACAACAATTCAAGGGTGCAAGAGTTACTTTCAGATGCATTACAAACATATGATAATACAGAACGAGCAAATTATTATGAAGAAGCTCAAGAGATACTCCACGAAAGTGCATCACATGTATATTTGGCTCATGCAAACCAGAATATAGTGTTCACATCAAATGTGCATGGCTATGTTTTGCATCCAACGAGTAGGAAGTTCTTCTACCCTGTAACGATTGAATAAGCTAGACATTAGTGCATTATATGATCCAAACGCCCTATGCAAAGGGGACCAAGCATAGATGAGATGGTACATCGCAAAGAGATTGGCAATGCTTGTCCCCGTCATGCTAGGGGTTTCGATCATTGCTTTTTCTTTAATACATCTTGCCCCAGGCGATCCAGCAAGGACTATGCTTGGAGAACGTGCAACTCAAGAACAGCTCAATGAGATTAGAGAAAAATATGGGTTGGACAAGCCCATTTATGTTCAATATGGCGTATGGTTAAACAATATTCTACATGGCGATCTAGGGCGCTCTATAACAACTCATGAAGATGTGGCAAAGGAAATAGGAGAAAGATTTCCCAATACAATGGAACTTACCATCGCTGCAATGATCTTTGCCATCATTGTTGGCGTCTTTGCTGGCATTATATCTGCAACCAAGCAGTATTCCATAACTGATTATACGTTTATGGGGATAGCGCTCTTTGGTATATCGATGCCTGTTTTTTGGCTTGGCATTATGCTTATGATGATTTTTGGGGTAGTTTTGGGATGGCTCCCGATAGGTGGGCGTATTGATCTTCTCATTCCTTTCCAACGTGTCACAGGTTTCATGGTAGTTGATAGCATAATTACAGGTAATTTTCCGGCTTTAATAAGTGTGCTTCGGCATTTGATTCTACCAGCCGTTGCTTTGGGGACGATACCTATGGCAATGATTGCTAGGGTTTCAAGATCGAGTATGCTTGAAGTGTTGAGACAGGATTTCATAAGAACTGAAAGGGCAAAGGGACTATCCGAAAGAATTGTGATATACAAACATGCAGTAAGAAGTGCAATGGTTCCTGTAGTAACCGTAATTGGATTAAATTTTGGTTTGTTGCTCGCTGGAGCTATTTTAACAGAAACTGTTTTCTCATGGCCAGGAATAGGTAGACTTGTAGTCAACGCAGTATATGCGCGAGATTATCCTCTTGTGGTGGGTTGCATATTGGTGTTTGCTATTGCATTCGTAATTGTAAATCTGGTAACGGACATCCTCTATACACGTATAGACCCTAGAATTCAGTATGAATAGGTGAAAAATGGAAAGTAGAATTATAACAAAAACCCAGGAGTTGATAAAAAGAGTCAGATTCAGTAAATCATCAAAGGAAAAAAAGAGAGAGACTAAAACTCAAGAAGTGATAAGGAGATTCAAATCCAATAAATCAGCAGTTTTTGGTTTAATTCTTATACTTGTACTTGTTTTTTTTGCAATATTTGCAGATGTTATTTCACCTAATGATCCAACACCATCCCCCCCAGAATTAGAAAAAAGTCTTAAGCCTGGATTTTGGAGCGAAGATGGATTGGAAGGTATGCCGCTAGGGACAGATATGCTAGGAAGATGTATTCTGAGTAGAATTCTCCATGGGGCAAGAATTAGTCTAAGTGTGGGTTTCGTCGCGGTTGGAATTGCTGCGCTTATTGGCATAACTCTTGGGGTGACTGCTGGCTATTATGGTGGATGGATAGATAGCATTCTAATGAGAATAGTTGATATCATGTTTTCATTTCCGGGTTTATTGCTTGCAATAGTTATTGTGGCAGTTATTGGCCAGGGATTGGATAAAGCAATGATTGCAATAGGTATTGTTTATTCTCCCCAAATGGCAAGGATCATAAGAGGTTCTGTGCTGTATGTCAGGGAGACGGAATACATAGAAGCACAGAGGGCAATAGGCTCTAGTAATTGGAGAATTGTCTTTCGTCATGTTATACCAAATAGTATGGCACCTATCATTGTATATGGGACTTTAATGATGGCAACCGCCATCCTTGATGCTGCTGCTTTGGGTTTCCTGGGCCTAGGTGCACAGCCCCCAAGCCCCGAGTGGGGTGCTATGCTTTCTGGCAGCCGTTTCTATATTGTGAGTGGTGCATGGTGGGCAGCAACATTTCCTGGTATAGCAATAGTCTTTGCAGTATTGGGACTCAATCTGTTAGGCGATGGTTTAAGAGATATTTTAGATCCAAGACTTAAGACGTAGGATGAAATCATGAATGAGTTGCTCAAAATAAAAGATTTAAAAACGTACTTTTTTACACATGAGGGGACAGTAAAGGCTGTAGATGGAATTAATTTAACGGTTAACAAAGGAGAAACTTTGGGTCTCGTTGGAGAATCAGGATGTGGTAAAAGCGTTACTGCTTTGTCCATAATGAGATTGATTCCTAGTCCTCCAGGGAAAGTTGTAGGTGGAAAGATTTATTTTGAGGGCAAGAATCTTTTAGAATTGGGTGAAAAAGAAATGAGGAAAATAAGAGGGAAAAAAATCTCTATGATTTTCCAGGAACCTATGACCTCTTTAGATCCAATGTTTACCATAGGTGATGAGATTGCAGAAGTGATCAGATTACATCAGGGCTTGAATAAAGATGAAGCAAGACAAAAGGCAATAGAATCGCTGAGAATAGTAGGTATGCCTGATCCCGAGAAAAGAATAAATGAATATCCTCATGAATTGTCTGGAGGGATGAGACAGCGCGCTATGATTGCGATGGCATTGTCATGCAATCCTGCTCTTCTCATTGCAGATGAGCCCACCACTGCTCTAGATGTTACCATTCAAGCCCAAATTTTAAGATTGATTGATAAATTGAGAAAGAAATTTGGTACATCTGTACTGTTGATAACCCACGATCTAGGGGTAATTGCAGAGACATGTGACAATGTTGCCGTGATGTATGCTGGACATATTGTAGAACATACGGATGTAGATACACTTTTTCGCAATCCGTTGCACCCATATACGAAAGGATTAATGAAATCAATACCTAGGCTTGATATCACTGCCGAAAGGTTGGAGATAATCAGGGGCTTAGTGCCAAATCTCCTGGATATGCCTCCTGGATGTCCATTTCATCCAAGATGTGATTTTCGTTCTGAGATATGTACTAAAGAACTACCAAAATTAATAGAGGTGGAAAAGAACCATCTGGTAAGATGTCATTTGGTCGGAGGCAGTAAATAAATGGAAAAATTGGTGGAAGTTAGAAACCTTAAAAAATACTTTTGGACAGGTGGAGGAGCGTTTAGAAAAAAAGAGGCCGTTAGAGCCGTAGATGATGTAAGTTTCTACATACAAAAGAGAGAAATTCTGGGCCTTGTTGGAGAATCGGGATGTGGTAAAACCACTTGTGGAAAGGTAATCTTGCGGCTAATAGATCCTACTGAGGGTAGCATTTACTTTGAAGGTAATGATATAACTCGACTGAAACAAAAGGAGATGAGAAAGTATAGAACAAAAATGATGATCATCTACCAAGATCCATTTGGTTCACTTGATCCAAGGATGACCATAGGGTCAACTATTGCTGAGCCAATGGAAGTACATAATATTGTTTCTAAAGAGGAAAAAGAAAACAAGATAATAGAACTTATGGAAAAAGTTGGATTAACGCAGGATCAAATAAACAGATATCCCCATGAATTCAGCGGGGGGCAAAGACAAAGGATTGGTATTGCAAGGGCTTTAGCAACGAATCCAAAATTTATAGTTGCTGATGAACCTGTGTCTGCTTTGGACGTTTCCATACAAGCCCAGATCATTAATTTGTTGAAAGATTTGCAGAAAGAATTCGGACTTGCTCTTTTATTTATTGCTCATGATTTGAGTGTGATAAAACACATAAGTGACAGAGTTGGTGTTATGTATCTGGGCAAGATAGTAGAATTGGCTACAAAGAAAGAACTATTTGACAATCCTAAACATCCTTATACTGAAGCATTACTTTCTTCGATACCAGTTCCTGACCCAAAATTTGGAAAAAAATCAAAGATTCTGATGGGTGATGTACCAAGTCCCATAAATCCTCCGTCTGGCTGTAGATTTCACCCAAGATGTTCTAAATGTATACCCAAATGTTCAAAAGTTAAACCGGAATTAAAAGAAGTTTCTAAAGGGCATTTTGTTGCATGTCATCTTTACTAAA
>CAYLOF010000160.1:0-4605 GCA_964385215.1 uncultured Thermoplasmatales archaeon | reverse complement strand
ACATATGATTCATTCTATTGTAACGAAACATGGAAAGAAACAGCAGTCAAACAGAAGGGGGAAGAATATTTGATAGATAGCAACGATGATGGTAATTGGAATTATACCTTTGATTCTGTAAAAGGATTCGCAACTTATCAAAAAAAGGATTTAAAGGAAACTCCCGAGTTCGGCATCATCCTCGTTTTCTGTGCAATAGCGCTGCTTTTGTTCATTGAAACAAAGTTAAAGAAATGATCCGATAAAGATGATTTTATAAGGAATTTAACATTATCAATATGGTAAAGTAGGAGATGCCAAAATATGAAGGAAGGTTACTTACAAGCAAAGATTGCCGAGCTCAATGACAAGTGCAAACAGATAGACCAGATGATCTCAATGGAAAAATCCAAACTTTTGCTATTGCAGGAGCAGGTCGGAGGTTTTAAGGAGCTTTTGAAAAAGTTAAAGAACATAGAAGAGGTAAAAGAACAGACAGTCAGTCACATAAACGAAGAGAATGAAAAACTCATAAAAAGGCACATCGAAGAATTATCAAAAAATGTTACAGATATCATTGAAACATCGCTAAAACACAAAACACAAAAAATCGACGAAACATTAAATTATCTGAGAAAGCGAGAGGGAGAGATAAACCAGCAGGCAGAAACAATTACCCAGCAAGCAAAAGACATTAGCTTTCTTATTGAACACAACAACCTACTCATGATGAAATTGGCCAACAAAGGCATTCTTACACAGCGAGAGATTGACGAAATGCATAGAAGATCAAGCAAAAAGGCCAAAGAAATGAAAGGAAGCTAATAGAACACTGCTCACAATCGTTTGTAATGAACTAAGATACCTTTTCCCAATTTTTTAATATCAGCTATTTTTAAAGATATTAACCCATCTTCACTTTTTATGCCAGCCCCATCTGCCATCGTAGGAGTGAGCTTACCACCAATGATTATTGGGGCAACATAGACATACAAATCATCTACCAAACCTGATTTAAGAAAACTCCATATGACAGTCCCCCCGCCTTCAACCATCAATGTTTTAATTCCACGTTTGTAAAGTATATCCATCAGTTCCCCTAAATCGATAAGCCCTTCTTCATCAGCTGCACATTCTATAATTTCAACATTATTCTTAAATTTTGTATCGCATTTTTCTGCAGTTATGATACATGTTTTTGCAGTCTGATTTACAACAAGAGAATCCTTGGGAGTTCTACATTTTGAGTCAAGTACTACTCGAAGGGGTTGACGTGGATTTTTAACATACTTTTCTTTAACGGTAAGTTTTGGATCATCAGAAAGCACAGCACCAATTCCCACAAGAACCGCATCAAACTCATTACGCAACTTATACATCCTTTCTATGTCTTCATCACCAGAAATTCTCAATTGATTTCTATTGGGAAGGGCAGTTTTGCCATCTGCAGACGTTGCACAATTGACAAGCACATACGGTCGGTTCATGCGTTTCTCACTTTTGGGTAAAGGGGGCAATCCTTTTTGTTCTCAGGGCAAATCCCCTTGGTTTTACATGCCGGTCCAGCATTCTTAAAAATTGTCGGGGCCTCCTTTTTTACTTCATTTAACATAAGATTGGCAAGTTTTCTTATCTCCCATTGGGCACTAAGGCAGCACCGGAGTTCGAAAAAATTAAGTAAAGATCGAGCATTCATAGTCACAATAATGTTAGTGCACGCAGCGTTGGGAAGAATATAACGCGAATCCTCAGCGGGAATGTCCATCTCAAGAAGTTTGTTATATTGTCTCCAGATAATGCCCATAGTTTCTTCATAGGTTTTTTTCATTTCTTTGTGTTTAGCAATTTTTGGTGGAATTACGTAATTTGGCTTATTAAGATTGACATAACGTTGACTTTGCTGTGCATAACTAGCGATACGATGACGAACCAATTGATGAGTCAATGATCGGCTAACACCGCTAATTGCAAAGGTAAAACTTGTATGTTCAATGACGCTAGTATGACCAAGATTCATAACATGCTTGAGTATTGCTTTCAATTCTTTATCAGAGGTTTTATACAAATCTTCAGGTTTTGTTTTACTGTGCGTAAGTTTTGCAGCCATTGCAGGCATTTTCTCTGGATTAGGACTAAAACCTATGAGCTTGACATTCATCTATGGCTCCCCTCTAACCATTATAACATGTTGCTTTTATTAGTTTTGAGGTGAAATTTTATTACGCTTTTATATGAACCAAATATATGGGGGTAGGGATGAGGGGAAAGCAATAAGCTTTTAAAAAGCTATAAGATTACTCTGAAACATAACTTAAAGATATTGGAAGGAGAAATAACATGATAGCATTCATTATTACAACTATCATATGTTTCATCATCTATCTACTTCTTACAACAGGTAGTGGAACATTAGGCCTTTGGAGCATAGAAGAAATCCTATTGGGACTAATTCTCTCATTAATCACTGGTTTTGTGACGAGGAATGTCTTCGTGAAGAAAGATTTGAGAATGTTGAATCCTGTTAGATGGATCATATTTGCTTGGTATGTTGTCGGCCCGTTTTTTATTGGTATGGCAAAAGCAAACTTTGACGTAGCTTACCGGGTAATAACCGGCAAAATAAACCCAGGCATAGTCAAAATCTCACCAGACCTGAAAACGGACCTAGGAATAACGCTGCTTGCAAATTCCATAACTCTTACTCCAGGAACATTAAGCGTTGACATCGATGAGGAAAAAAATGATTTATATATCCATTGGATAAACGTTAAAGAGGATGTGTTAAAGGGAGATTCTGTTGACTGCAAACATATCTGTGGAAATTTTGCCAAGTGGGTCAGGAGGATTGCAGAATGATTCAGATTGACTCATCCATGATTAATACATATCTATGGATACTAGCTTTTTTGTTTATACCTGTTATTCTTGCAATGATAAGAGTTGTAAAAGGGCCTACCGCACCTGATAGAATAGTAGGACTTGACACGATAAATACCATTGTAATAGTAAGTATGGTAATTTTTGGTGTTATTTCAAAATCTGTAATTTACATTGATGTAGCAATTGTTTATGCATTGCTCTCGTTTATCTCCACATTGTTTATAGCTAAATATTTGGAAGGGGGGAGTTTTTAGATGTGGTTTGAGTTTTTGATTTATATACTTCTTGGCATAGGTGTTTTTTTCAATATTCTTGGAGGTGTTGGGTTACTACGTTTTCCTGATGTATATACAAGACTTCATGCCGGGACCAAATGTACCACATTTGGCTCAATTTTCATCGCTGGATCAGTTGTACTTCTGGGGCTGAAAGTGTGGTATCTAGGCAGTACAGATGGTTCTGTTTTAGCAATACATACGGCTGGTGCATTAATCGCTATCCTACTTACTAATCCAACTGGTGCTCATGCTATTGCTCGTGCCGCACATAAAAGTGGGGTAAAGCCTGTTGGTGCCGTTGTCGACAGCTTACAAAGCAAGTCAGTAAAAAAGACTGTAAAGAAAAAGGAGGAGAAAAAATGATGCTGGAAGCAATTCACATTATATTGCCCATACTGATTGTTGCAGCTTCAATATTCGCCGTTTTACTTAAAGATTTGATAGCTGCTGCCATTGCAGTTGCTGCCATGAGCTTACTATTATCCTTGGAGTTTTATATCTTACAAGCTCCAGACGTTGCAATAGCTGAAGCAGGCATAGGTGCCTGTCTTACTACTGCAATTCTTGTTATCGCGATAAGGGCTACCAAACGTATGGAGGATGAGAAATAATGTCAAATAGAAATATAGCCGCCGTAGTTTTCTTTTCAATCGTTGCAGTATTCTTCGTTTTTAGCGCTCTTATGATGCATCCGTTTGGTGCTCCAGATGAAGCAGATATGGATGATGGAATAATTACAAATGCTCAAAACGAAACAGGTGCAAATAACGGGGTCACATCAGTAGTATTTGATTACAGAGGTTTTGATACACTTGGTGAAGCGACTATTTTGTTTACTGCTGTTGCAGGGGTCATAATGATTTTTAGGAGGTTGAACGAATGAGTGGGATGTCTAAGATTGTCAAGACCATCTCCAATATTATGTTCCCCCTCATCACAATATATGGGTTATATATCATAGCTCATGGACATCTTACTCCAGGAGGTGGCTTTCAAGGCGGAGCTGTTGTTGCATCCGGCTGTGCGATGATACTCGTTGCATATGGATCCATATGGACAATGGGTAAGATAAAGGAGAGGAATCTTTCACTTCTTGAAAGTACTGGCGCCATCTGTTTTATCCTTATAGCGATACTGGGCCTTGGTTTTGGTACAGTATTTTTCAATAATTTCTTAGTCGGCTCAAATTTCTTGTTTGGAATTATACCCGCTACTGGATCAACGCTTGCAAATATCAACACGGGCGGAGTAATCCCCTTGATGAATTTTGCAGTGGGAATAAAGGTAATCGCTGGCTTGTTTGCAATTGTTCTTGTTATGGCCTATGCTAGTAGCACCAAGGAGGAAAAGAAATGATCTTCAACATTCCTTTCATTGCAGTTGCTGCCCTAGTTATAATAGGGTTGTATGCAGTCATCTTCAGAAGAAATTTAATTAAAATGGTTATCGGCATCACTCTTATTGAAAG
>CAYLOF010000159.1:0-4626 GCA_964385215.1 uncultured Thermoplasmatales archaeon | reverse complement strand
TAATTTTCAGGAGGCGACGTATCTAAACCTCCATTTTCATGGAAATAACACGCTAGTCCTGTTGAAGGTATGGGCCAGTCATCTGCATGTCTCCATTCATTTCCAGAGAGAAATGTTAGTGAGAGTGAAAACATAGTTATAGACACATATGTAGGTGGTCAACATATGACAGAGGTTTCACTTGTTACCATAATGAACGGAGAGCATTGGTGGCCAGGTTCAGATAAGGATCCATATCAAGAGATATCAGCAACTGACATCATATGGGATTTTTTCGAAAGACATCCAAAACAATGAAGCAGTATGAAACAGCGTTGCTTGTATATTCATAATTTTTTAAAGTTAGAGATAACGCAGGGGGACAAGATTTGAACTCATTTTTACCGATAAAAAATAATAATTTTACTCCTATTTTTTCAAATCATATAATTTTTCAGTAATTTCGTCAAAAACCATTTGTTTTTTCTTTTTAGTTAAGTGGAATAGATGCTTAGATATCATTACTTTTGATATAGTAAAAATATAATTCAATTTTATAACACTATCTTTTATCGCCCCTTCCCCCTTAGAAAGTGGAATTCCTTGCATTTTTAGATTACTAGTAATACCAGCAGCAACAACATTATCAAATTCTTCAAAAAGAACAAGCGCAGGTCTCTTTTTAATTTCAAAAGTATCTGTAAATTGAACCCTTGCAAGAACTACATCACCTGATTTAAGCATCTTCCCATGCCTCATCTACCTTGTTATCCCATAGTTCCTTCATTTTTTGTTGTTGAATTTTATGAAGAAACTCATCATATTGGTTTCTCTTTTTTATATTTTTAAAAAGTTCTATCATACGTAAAATTAGCTCATTATATGTTTGTCGTGGATGTTCTTTAATTTGTTTAAGGGATTTCACAACAGATTTATCCAATTGAATAGTGGTTGGATCATTCATTATATATCACCTATAGTTACTATATAGCCCATTATATATAAACCTTCCTTCAACGAGTGAGAAAATAATGCAGGGGACGAGATTCGAACTCGCGGACCTCTACAGGACAAGGCCCTCAACCTTGCGCCGTTGGCCAGGCTTGGCTACCCCTGCAAAAAGAAAGAATTGAAAAACTGTATGAGCAATCTACAATTCTATTGCTCCGACTGGGCATTCTTCGACACAGGTACCGCAATCAATGCACTCACCTTCATCAACCTTAGCTACATCATCAACAGTGATAGCATCCACGGGACAAACCTCTGCGCATGCTCCACAACCAGTACATTTTCCTTCATCTATTTTTACAGCCATGATTTATTGCCTCCATATGATTTTTGATGGGTTAAATCATAGTTTCATATTTATCCTTTCTGGTGATTTGAATCATATGTCGTTAAGATCAACACCACAGATATCACTTAACTCTTTATGTAAATTGGCAAGTCTGATCGCGTAATCCTTATGACCTTCATTTAATGCTCTTTCTATTTCGTATTCAATGTTTTGTCTTTTGCAGTTATCAATCAAATTGTCGGCGTGACAGACAATCTTTTCTTCAAGAGTTTTAGGTATGTAATCTTTCGGAGGTAAACCTAGCTTTTTTGCAACTCCTGCCGATAGTCCTGCGCCAATATGTCTCTCGATAATTTTTACTATTCTATCTGATAATCCTAACTGTTTGGCAATCTTGCCCCCTTCTATAGCATGAAATATTCCATGTGTCCTCGAGCGCCCTATGTCATGAAGTAATGCCCCTGCTTCTACCAGTTCAACATTGGCATCTGTCTTTTTCGCCATTCGTACAGCCACATCTCTAACTGCTTTACAATGACTGATAACTGCCTTAGAACATCCTCTTTCTTCAAGCAAACCAAGACATTCTTCTGGGGAAGGTATGGCACCACTCATAAGAATAACCCTATCTATCTTTGGATACGACCTTTTTACCTTTATTACTGGGAAGAATTTCTATTTTTCCGTTAAATTGCTTCTCCTGCCAACCGCCCCCGTTATATCTATCTAGAAAAACAGCTAATGCAGCAACTTCTGAATGCGGCTGATTACCTACAGATACATTAAAATCAGCGAGTTCATAAATTTGTGGAGGTACCTTCTCTGCCCCTGCAATAACAAGTAAATCCCTATTCCTATCTATTTTACCTATTGATTTGTTCAATTTTTCACCATACATAGTGAGATGAACGATTGTATCCTTCCATTCTTTGATTATTTTTTTCTCATTCACTCCGGATCTTATTTCAAAATCTCCTCCAAAACGTGCACAAATAGAGCGAACATTATCTTCAATGTGGCTATCCTTCGTATCTATAATGATTTTATCCGCACCAAACGCACGTGCCACCAGTGCCACATGAGTTGTTATACGTTTATCACGACCGATTCTATGACCTATTCTCAAAACCGTTATCATCCTGACTTCATCCCTTCCTGTTTTTCAAAAAGCAAATATTAATCATAGCTTGGTTGGCAAAATCAAATGCATTTCCCATATATAAAAATTTGAATTTGTCATGTAGATTTGAAATAGTTATCTCATCATTTCTTGGGTCTTGGTTTAAAACCCTCACTAAATGTCCCATCTGTGTTTTGAATCAACACCGTTGCATTTCTTTCTCTTGCAATATTTCTTGCTTGCACTATAGCATTTTCTTTTAATCTATGGTGACTGTAAATTTTTCCATGACCCCGTACAGCCCAGTCGCCACGAACCTGACCGGGCTGTGGCTTGCTCACCACATAAATTACGTTTGAGGGTTTTCTAGATTTTCTCTCATTTTTTTTTAACGTTTTCTCTTTATTTGCCAGTATTCCATCAACCCTTTTATCTAGTTCTGTCCCAGATGTTTCCAATGGCTGCTTGGAGATACTATCCACATTTCCTTCTATAGCCTGTACATCCCTCCAGATTCTCTGTTTAGATAGTACACTATTTTCCCTCTGATGTGAATTATCTTTTTTAGAAGTGACATTCTCTGAATAGAGTGTTTTGTGGTACTCTGCCAATATTGTTTCTGATTCTTGGTTGGTTTCTGGCTTTGTTGTTTCTTTGGGTTCCGGTTCAGATTGACGTTTGAGTTTTTCCGATAACTTCCATTTTACCATTTTGCCGACATCTTTCAAATGCATTGTTGCCACCTGTAAGTTAACGTTATCGTTGTTGATAAATCTTTTCTTTAAAAAATTAAAAATATAAATAATATGCTTTCGAAAAACATTTAGACAAGACATGTTATTTAGGAGTATATTCAAAGGGCTTGTGGTCTAGCGGTTATGACGTCGCCTTCACATGGCGGAGGTCGCCGGTTCAAATCCGGCTAAGCCCACTAATTGCAAGATGAGGTATTACCTTGAGTCGAGGCCTATTTTGGCGTTGACCCAAAGTGAACCTATTTTTTGGCTATGCTCAATAGCCGCCACGTCTATACCAATTGGCGGTAAAAAGCGATTTTACTCCTGTTATACTCAACAGTTTCTTAAGAGTGATGGTACAGTTGAAAAAGAGGCTGGTGATGGCATCCAAAATAGAGTCAACAGAGCAACTTCTCATTTGACAGAGTTATTTGGCATAGGAACATTTTAAAATCATTTGTTTATATTTACTTTCGTATGAAAATTAAGGACATACCATGGTTTAACAGGCCAGGTATACGATTGAAGAGGAAAGGTGCTTCTCACCTCAATGACGCTGAACTCCTTGCTATTGTTTTTGGCAGAGGGAATCTTGAAGAAAATGCTGTTGATTTAGCAAATAGGTTGCTTGGCAAATACAATTTTGATAAATTGTCCGATCTTTCTTTTCATGAACTTAGAAAAGAGTCAAAAGACCAAGTTAAAGCAATGAAAATCCAGGCTATGTTTGAAATTTTCCGTAGAACAAACAAACTCCAAAAGAATGGCTTCAAACAGAAGATAAAGACTGCAGAAGATGTGTTTAATTACTATGTTGACGAACTGCGGGATAAAAAGAAAGAACATTTCTATGCGTTATTCCTTGACACGAAAAATAGGATTATTTCTGAAGAATGTATTTCTGTGGGAACACTTAATTCCTCACTGGTCCATCCAAGAGAAGTCTTTAACCCTGCAATTAAAGCAAGTTCCAATTCAGTAATTTTCGTTCACAACCATCCCAGTGGGGACTGCAAACCTAGTAAGGAGGATGAAGAAGTTACAAAGATGCTTTGTAATGCCGGGGATTTGTTAGGGATTAATGTACTTGATCATATTATAATTGGAAATAACAGTTATACAAGCCTTAAGGAAGAAAATCTGATCTGATTAAGCGTAAAATATAAAATTTATGAGGGCGATATTCTTAAACTGTTGTGTGTGACAATCAATGTATCTTCTTTTCAAATTAGCAACCCTAAAGTTATATATTAACAGCAACATATATCATTAACATCTCAGAATAACGGTGGATAAAATAATATGAAAAAAGCAATAACGGTTTTCATTGCCATAATAATGCTTACAACATTTACAGCTTCAATAGAAAAAGCAAAAGAAATTGAAGCAGCCGATTTACCCTTCTCGTTTAGCTGGCGGGATATAAACGGTACTGATTATACCACTCCAATAAAAAATCAGGCTCCTGCTCCAACCTGTGAAGCATATGC
>CAYLOF010000158.1:0-4629 GCA_964385215.1 uncultured Thermoplasmatales archaeon | reverse complement strand
CCTGCGTTTCAACTTAGAAGATATGCTTGGAGTGCTAAACTTCCGTTGTCTATTCTTACTGATTTTGAGGGATTTGCTGTTTATGAGTCAAGAAAACCACCTGAAAAAGGTGAAAGGGCGAGTACTGAGAGAATCATGTATCTTACTTTTGATGAGTATATTGAAAAATGGTCTGAAATTGCTAATATTTTTTCTAAAAAGGCTGTTTTACATGGGGCTTTTGATAGGTTTATTGAGTCAGCGAAGAAAAAGCGTGGAACACAAGAGGTAGATGATGTTTTTCTTAATGAAATTGAGGGTTGGAGAGATGTTTTTGCAAAAAATATCGCTATTCGTAATCCAGCCCTGTCTGTTCGTGAGTTAAACTATGCAGTTCAAAGGACTATTGATAGGATTATTTTTCTTAGGTTATGTGAGGATAGGGGAATTGAAAAATATGGTCAACTTAAGTCTCTTCTTGATAAAGAGGATATATACAATAATTTATGTAAGATTTATCAAGATGCGGATGATAAATATAACTCGGGACTTTTTCATTTTAAAAAGGAGAAAGGGAGGAATACGCTTCCTGATGAGTTTACATTAGAACTTATTATTGATGATAAGATATTAAAAGATATAATAAAACATATTTACTACCCTGATAGCCCTTATGAGTTTTCTGTTTTAAGTCCTGAGATATTGGGAAACGTATATGAGCGTTTTTTAGGAAAAGTTATTCGTTTAACAGAGGGGCATAGAGCAAAAATTGAGGAAAAACCAGAGGTTAAAAAAGCAGGTGGCGTATTTTATACACCTCAGTATATTGTTGATTATATTGTTGTAAATGCTGTTGGAAAGGTTTGTAAAGGTAAATCTCCAAAACAGATTGAAAAATATAGGTTTCTTGACCCTGCATGTGGTTCAGGTTCATTTTTGATTGGTGCTTTCTCTTATTTATTGGAATATCATTTGAATTACTATTCTAAGTTAAAAAATCCGAAAAGATACAAAGACCAGATATATCTTGGGAAAAACAATCAATGGTTTTTAACAGTTAAAGAAAAGAAACGCATTCTTTTAAACAACATCTATGGTGTTGATATTGATAATCAAGCAGTTGAAGTGACAAAACTAAGTTTATTGCTAAAGGTTCTTGAAGGAGAAAGCAGAGATGTTTTTGAAAAACAGCAGAAACTATGGAAAGAAAGAGTATTACCTGATTTGGGAAATAATATCAAATGTGGTAATTCACTTATTGGTCCAGAGTTTTATGTTGGTGGTGCTCAGACAACGCTTTTTGATGATGATGTGATATATCGTGTTAACGCTTTTGATTGGGGTGCAGAATTCCCTGAAATTATGAGTAATGGTGGATTTGATGCAGTCGTTGGCAATCCTCCATATATTAGAATTCAAGCGATGAAGGAATGGGCACCTTTAGAAGTTGAGTTTTATAAGGAGCGATATGTGTCTGCCAGTAAGGGTAATTACGATATATATGTAGCATTTGTTGAAAAAGGACTTAGTTTGTTAAATGATACTGGACGGTTCGGTTTTATTCTTCCTCATAAGTTTTTTAACGCTAAATATGGGGAATCATTGCGTAAGTTATTGGCTGATGGTAGAAATTTATCTAAGGTTGTTCATTTTGGTGACCAGCAAATTTTCTCTGGTTCTACTACATATACATGTCTTTTATTTCTTGATAAACTCGTTAAGAGAAAATTAGAATTTCATAAAGTTGAAGACCTTGTTGAATGGAAGTTAAAAGGCAGGGCAGAAAAAGGTAAAATTAGTCTAAACGATGTTACAGAAAAAGAATGGAATTTTGTTGTTGGCGAAAAGGCTGAGTTGTTTAATAATTTGGAAAAAATGCCATAAAATTAAAAGATATTTCTAAAAAAATATTTCAGGGATTAATAACTGGTGCTGATTCTGTTTTTATCTTGGAAAATCTAAAAGATGGTCGTTATTTTTCAAATGCTACAAATAAAGAATATGTTCTTGAAAAAAATTTGCTGCATCCTTTATGTAAAGGTTCTCTTGACATTAGACGATACCACATTGGAAATATTACAAAATCTATTTTATTCCCTTACAAAATAATTGATGGTCAAGCACATCTAATTGACGCCCAAGAACTTGAAAACGATTTTCCGCATATATGGAGTTATTTACTTGAATGTAGAGAAATTCTTGAATCAAGAGAAAGAGGAAAATGGAAGAATAGTCGATGGTGTGCCTTTGGTCGTTCACAAAATCTTAATGCTATGGAACAGATGAAAATAATGACTCCAAGTATTGCAAATTCAGCCTCTTTTACAATTGATAAAACAGGTGTTTATTATTTTGTAGGTAGCGGAGGCGGTGGTGGAGGAGGTTATGGCATAACATTAAAAGAGGATGTGGGTGTCTCATATGAATATATATTAGGTTTATTAAATTCAAAATTAATTGATATGTATCTGAAAACTATAAGCAGTCGTTTTTCTCATGGTTATTTTGCTTATAATCGCCAATATATTGAGCAGTTACCCATTAAAACCATAAATTTTAAAGATAAAAAAGAAAAAGAAAAACATGATAAGATAGTTGATTTGGTAAATAATGTTCTTAAATTTCAGAATCGTTTTTTAAAGATGAAATCTCCAACGGAAATAACTATTATTAAAAGACAAATTGATGCAATAAACAACCAAATAGACCGAATAGTATATGATTTATACAATCTTAGTTCAGAAGAAATAAAGATTATTGAGAAAACACTCGCTTAATGCCAGAGTTCTTTGGTATTTCTTGCAGACTTAAGTTTATCCAATGTTGAATAACTTAAACTAAAAGGGACAGAACCACGAGGTCCTGCGGGTATAGGGTCTGATAATTTCACTAAAGAATCTTTTTTCAAATACACGACCTGTTTTCCTGGAGAAAAAGTAGTTTTATCAGCCTCTTCAATGTTTTTAATTTCATCTTTGCTCTCAAAAGGATTTGTAATATAATCTATCTCACCAAAATATACAACTTTACTGTACGGTCTACTCACATAAAGAGCAAGATATTTTGGTTTTCTATTAATTCTAACATAACCCCAAGCATTATATTTTTTAAGAAATTCTACACCGCTTTCACGGGATGGAAATACTGCTATTTCATCATCAGGGCTACCGTTTATGTCGTTCCTGCTTATTCCACCTATGTCTGTTGCAATACTTGGTTTTGGAGATTCGTAGGTCGTAACTTCCTTTGGTCCACTGCTTAACCTGTTTGTCATGTCAACAATTATCTCTTCGCTTAATTGCTCAATTCTTCTCTTCAACGATTCATCGCTATATCTTTTGAAAACATTAGCAATATCTTTTGTAAGATTTTCTTTTTCCTTGTTTATTATATTTATAAAATCCCGTGTTTTCCTAATAGTATTGGCTGCAACATCAATTTCCTCAGTTAAAATAGACTGCTTTGAAATCAACCACAATGTTTTTTTCTTAGCAGTATAATCGGTTTACACCTATTTTAGCAATTAAGCAATCCTCAGGGTTCTTACCCCACTCTGTATTGAAAATATGCATGGACTTACCATTTGTCACCGCAGCCCATGTAACTCCTTCAATTCTACCATAACTTATTGCTTGAGATGATTCATCTTCACCTATGTCTGAGTCGAATCCTTTTGCCTCAACAAACACAGTAGGTTTTCCCTCTAATAATAAGGCATAATCAACCTTTGCAGTTTTTGAACCAACTTTAACAGGATATTCTAATTCAACATCAAAATTAATGTCCCATCCAAGTAGTTCTAAGAAGGGAGTAATGACCTTCACCTTTGTGTTTGGCTCATTCATGAGTGGATTATCAGACATCAATTTTTTTGTTGTTTCCACAAATTTTTCCAACTGATTTTTCTCAAACATACAATTTATTTGTTATACTATCAAAACATAAAAAGTTATGCGATTTAGCGTATACGTAAAGACCTCTATTTACGATATAGTTATATCATAAGGACACTTGGTGCTTATAGGAGAAAAATTGAGAATATTTTTTTAAACATGCAAAAAAATCCCTTGTAACATAACAAACAGGTTTGCTATTGAATGAGCCAGTATAGGCGTCATGAGATTTTTTGTTTTATAATATAATATAGAATAGGCAAAGGAGTCAAATACAAACTTAGTCAAAAACAAATTAATGTTCCTGTCATAGTGGAAAAACAGGAACACCAATGAAATAACCACAATTATAGCGATGTCTTTCTTTTTTTCAAAACCAGGTTTATGTTCCCCTTTGAACATGATTAATGCTGTATAACTTAATGCGGACCAGAGCAAACCCCTTACAAGTATTTCCTCATAGATGGGTGCAAATACAACGGAACGCATGATAAACAGATTAATCAGGTCATCAGGTAATTGTGAAACAGTTGAGCCGATAAGATATGTTATAACCCATCCTACAATGCCGATAACTATTCCAAAGATTATTCCATAAATTGATGCTTTTAAGAATCCTGCTCGTCTAAACCCTATGTCAGATAAAGATATTTTATTCTTGTTAAGAAAAAATATTAGGTAAATGAAAAGTGGAAATATTGAGAACACCCAGAAACCAGATATTATGTAATCAATACTAAAACCGAGAACGTTTTTG
>CAYLOF010000157.1:0-4645 GCA_964385215.1 uncultured Thermoplasmatales archaeon | reverse complement strand
CTTGAGCACGAATGTCTGCTGGGACTCTTTCAAGTGCCATTACTGCAACAGCACCGCTATCTTCAGCAATAGCTGCCTGTTCTGAATTCGTAACATCCATGACTACGCCACCTTTCTGCATTTGGGCAAAACCCTTTTTTAACTTAGGTGTACCAAATTTCAGTTTTGAAACGTCTAATTCCTCCATAATTCTAATCTCCTTACATTTTAAATTTAATACAATATCTATAATTCATTATTAAGGTCTGCGGTTATACAAAAAGGGATTGTCCAAAAGAATACATGATTTTGGAAATACTACAAAACGAACCAAAGAAACAACGGCTATCGATAGCAAGCGTACAAATTACTTCCCTAGAAAGAGCTATTCTCGATCTTTAATCGATTGCAGTATCTCTTTTCCAAAGGGAGTCATCCCATATAGTTTAATGTCATTTCCAGTTTTTTTCATCTCTACTATATCTAAGGCAAGAAGAGATTCATCTTCTCTATAACGAGATTGCATCCCTCGTATGGCCCCAATCACATTGGTAGGTGTGGTTTTAACATTATGTGCTATCTCGGAAGTATAACTGCTACTGGGACTTATATCAAAAAGGTAGTCTGCAATCTTCCGCCTAACATTACTTCGCCTAAGGGCTCTCACAACAAGAGGCCTTTTTATATCAAGAGCGCTTCCTCTCCTATCATCTTCCTGCATCCCATCCATGTGCATCAAATACATGAATGGTTTTCTCATTAATAAAACAGTCGCCTTAAGAATACTTACCTGCATATGTATCTGCAAAATTTTTAGAACAAACTTGGAAAAATCAAATTATTCTTTCTATGGTTTCTAACACGAAACCATCACTGTCTATCACATATCGTGCCATTCCAATTTTTTTCGCATAATTTCTCACTTTTGTAACAGCTAGAAAACGTTCAAAGGTAGAGCCTTTCTGCAATACCTCAAGCTCTATAACACAATCGGCAATTCTTTCCATTTTTTTTTCAAATACATCGCCATATATGCCCTTTGTCATGATGATAAACAATGCACCTTTTTTTTCTATGTTATCAACTTTGGCAGCATGTAACGTGTTCAATACTTCGTCTTGAGAGTATCTGCTAAGGAAAAAATCCAGTGAATTTATTATTATTTTTTCAGAGGAAGTGGATCTTATTTTATTTGACACGATCGCTAAAAAATCTTCTTTATCTTTGGCTTGAACAGGCATGCCTGACGACCCTTCTTTGATTAATTCCCTAAGTTTCTGTTTCGACCGCCTTTCATAAATACTTACTCTTTTCCTTTCTCCACTAAGAATATCTTGAGAATACTTTGATGCCATATCTACAAAATCTATCTTTGATGAATCCCAGCCAAACCGATTCATAGTTTCTGCCACTTCATCTTTCGTTTCCTCTGTTGCAATGTAAAGTACACTATCTGTTGTAGCAAGTTGCTTGCCTAATATTTCCATGCTGCTACCAGGGGATCCAAGAATAAGTGTAGTGAACCCCTTAAGGATTCCCCCTTCCAGCAATTTATCAAGGCTTTCCATCCCTGTACTAATAAATTCATCCAAAGTCATCTTCATCTCAGATTTGCTTCATCCATATTAATGGTGGTTAATTTTATAGTAAAGTCATAAGTTTTTCGAATAATATCTCATTCACGACACAGTATTAGCAATGTTTGATTATTATGTGCCTTAACTATACATAGTTTATATGAAGGATTCCCTCACCTTGATTATCTTATCGCTCCTCAAATACAATATTTTATTAACATCGTCTTCCATCTCTTCTTCTATTGATAGGGATATGCTATGAATATCCTCTAATTTTGTCCTATTTGTCAAATGAGTAAAAAATTCAGCAACTAATGAAACATCATTATACAATAAAAGTGAACTCAAAGCGTCGATCACCAGATATTTTTGGACGTCGCCCTTCAAATCTCTAAATATGGTCATTATCTCCAAAAGCATTTTTTCTAGCTGTACTGGACTTTCGATAAATACACAATTTGGGTCTGTCTCGTATCTTCCTAAAGCACGAGAGACGCAGTCTATAAATCTGATATTTCCTTCACCAGTAAGCATATCCCCAAATTGTTTTACAATACTTCCATAGGGCTTTGCTATTGTTACATATACCCAAGCAGTCTCAGGTTTACCATACATATATTCAAATAGTGCCTGTGTCAGATCAGGATGGTTGTTTCCAGGTAGTATTATCCCTACAGATTGGTTAACAGATATTGCACTAGACATCCTTTCTCTCAAACCATCAATTATAGCAGTAGTCATTATATTCATCCCCCAGATTTCAACAATGGGGCCAATTCTATTCCATTTTTGGAAGAAATACTCATCGCATCTTTTGTTCTACTATGTGCTGTTCCTCGCATTTTTATGATCTGAAGTGTTCTTATGATATCTCCTCTTCTGTCAACATCACCTAGGCATATTATACCATCTGCAATGAATTCCTCTATCCCATATTGTGAATACCTGATTTCGTTTGGTGGTACTTCTGACGTAAGAATGGTTGTACAATCCATTGATGCAAGCGATGCCCCTAATTTAAAGATAAAATTTCTAATCATTTCCTTTGATTGTAACCTATAACACAATGCAGTTATCGAATCTATTACTAGTCGTTTTACGTTCAATTCATCTGCAATATCCTTCAATACATCCAATAGGGCACTAGCATCTTCTACGGTATATTTCTCCGTATCCAATCCCAATCGATCACTTATGATTCTCAAATCTATGATATTAACCATTCCTGATTCGATTAGTTTTTTGTCATAAAAATCGAAATTTTCCATATTTTTTGTTAATTTAAACAAAGGTTCGGTAATTGTAAAAAATACTCCTCTTTCACCCCGTTTAGCACCATCTGCCAGAAACTGCATGGACAATGTCGTTTTGCCCGAGCCGCTACTTCCAACCATAAGAACTGCATTTCCTATAGGAATTCCACCGTCCAATTTAAGATCTAGCTCTTCTATTCCTGTCTTGCATATTTTATGTTCTGTCACAGGTTCACTCTCCATCTTTCTCTCTCCGTGCTTTTTACTGTATGCATATGCACCATCTTCCTTCATGGGGCACATCTCTCAGCATTTTTCTGTTATATCTACATATGCAATTGTTAGATATAAAACTTAAGGTTAAACATTGGCAGTAGCCACAACACTAAACCAACTGTTAATCGTCAAGAAGATAATGGACATAATCTTTATATGGATTAGTTGCATGCACAACCAATTTATCTAGATGCAATTTATATTGAAAGGGAGAAATCAAAATGGAAAACCAAGAATCAATTGGAAGATTAATATCATGCATCCATAGATTCAGTCAGATTCACATTGCAAAAGAATTAGGGACTTACAACATTGGAAGTGGGCAAATCGGTTTTTTAATGGCATTATACCATAATGATGGGGTCAACCAAGAAAGTATTGCCAAAGCTCTTAGGGTGGATAAGGCAACAACAGCACGAGCTGTTAACAAGCTGAAAGAAAATGGATACGTGTATAGGGAGAAGGACTCCTCCGATAAAAGAGCATATAAGGTTTTTTTAACTAAAAAAGCAAAAAAAATCAAGCCAAAGATAATTGGAATATTATCAGAATGGACCGGGTTCCTGCTGTCTGATTTTACCGAAAAGGAAAGAAAACTATTTACAAAATTGTTAAAAAAGACTGTTGATAACGCATCGTCAATAAAACAAGATTAAGGGAGAATCACATGAATGATACAACAGTCAAAAAGATCAATTCTGATAAATTACACCGCATGAATGATACGAAAGGAGTTAAAACTTTATTAGGAGAGCCAAAGAAGGCTGTTATTAAACTTGCAATACCAATGATTATTGCGATGTCAGTTACAACAATTTATAACTTTGTTGATACTCTCTGGGTTTCTGGTTTTGGAGCCAATTGGTTTTCAGCATCTGGCATTGCCACAGTAGGAGCTGGTGCAGTTGCTGCAGTTGGATTTGTACTGCCGTTTTTTATGATGATTATTTCAATATCAACAGGTCTTGGCGTAGGTTGTGGATCAGCAATATCAAGGCGGATTGGTGCAAAAGATAAAAAAGGTGCAGATAATGTTGCAATACATTCGATTATTCTTACGATATTAACCGCCATTATTTTTACAATTCCACTTTTTATTTTTTCTGACAAAATATTTACTTCAATTGGTGCAATAGGATCAGCAGGCATGGCAGCTTCTTACGGTAAAGTAATTTTTGCAGGTAGCATCTTTTTGTTTTTTTCATATATGGCAAATGCTATACTTAGAGGAGAGGGAGATGCCAAGCGAGCAATGTATGCTATGATGTTTGGAGCTGGTTTAAATATATTTCTTGACCCCGTTTTTATTTATATTTTTAGGTTAGGTGTAACAGGTGCAGCATATGCAACAGTTCTCTCAATGGCAATAACGTCATCCATATTGATTTATTGGCTGTTTCTCAGAAAAGATACCTATGTAACATTCAATTTTCATGATTTTAAATTCAATAAAGAAATTCTAAAAGATATTTTCAGAGTTGGTCTACCGGCATCGGTTCAGCAATTATCTATGTCTTTTACAATGCTTTTACTAATTTTTATTATAACTCTTGTAAGTGG
>CAYLOF010000156.1:0-4668 GCA_964385215.1 uncultured Thermoplasmatales archaeon | reverse complement strand
TTGAAATTATGAATTTGAAAAACCAGGAGAAACTTAATTCAGGATATCACAATTTTTTTTGTAAGTAGAAAAGTAGCATGATATATCCTGTATCCATTCTGGGTCATCTCCTTTTTACCCAGTAAAACTTTCTTTTCCTTCTTCACAGATTATACTTCGCTACAAATGTTATATAAACACTCTGTATCAAAATGTCATTCAGGCATTTTTACAGGTTTTCCTTATATTTGTAATTCTATCCATTTCTACCCGTTCTTGTTCTCTTCTGATTCATCCTGATTTGATTTCTTATCTTTTCTCGTTCTAAGCCTATCGCACATTCTCTCTAAACTATCATATGTATTTTGAAATGTAGAACGATTGTTCTCTTGTAGCAAATCTACGATTCCTTTACTTAGCTCAAAAACTGCCAATTCATGTTCATCTTTGGTTCTATTGACTTGCTGTGGAAAAAGGCTCATTTTATCATAGGATAAAAACGCCTGCGAGTTATCCTTTTCCTCCATATTCTCTAACTGTGTTCTCAGTTGAAGCAAAAACATGTGCAACTGGATAAGCTCATCCTTGTGCATATCTCTCTCTCTTTTCCAGATCTATAATATTATAATAAACATCTCTTTCTTTAAAAACCCAACCAATTATTTTTAAAAATGGGTAGCAACTGTTCAATATCATAAGGATTTCTTTATAAAAACCAATCTACTGGTTTAAAGAGGATAAAAAGATATTTCAAAAATTAATTGTGCCTAGAGGAAGGTTTTTCGATGAATACTAGGTATCCACCGATATTCTTCAATTTAGAACTTCCGAAAGATATTGCTATCCTCGTCTGTTCTCTCTAAGCATGTTAATATTTGTCACTCATTCTATATATATTTTTCGATAAATAACCTGAAAATAGACACATTTCATTGTAAAAATCGTTATTTCCATAGAACGATACCAATTCACAAAATTAGATTTAACCCATAAATCGTGTTAATAATTGACAGTGAGTGATACTCATTCTTTTTCTTCATTTTCATCTTTCTTTTCCTTTTTTACTTTCTTTTTCTTTTTCCAAGATTTAAGAGTTTCTTCCAACTCTGGAATTACTGTCATTTCCATTATAATATGATCATATATTCATAATATAAAAAGATGTTGAAAAACAGGCATTTCTAAGATCAGATAAAAAAATGAAGAGAAAGTAAGAATGAGTTAATTACTCTCTATGTTTCTATGTAATCCCACTTGTCACATATCCCGAATACAACAATCGAAAAATCATTGGTGAATATGCCAGTAAGCGGTTTAGAAAACTTTATTGGATAAAGCCATACACGATAATATACCAATCCAGGTCCTATTCCAATCATTCTTGAAGTTAAAGGCATTAAATAGATATATTCATCATCCTCATCTAGATACTTAAATACCCCATTTACAAGCCAGATGTTCATGGATGGAATTATGTTCGTTGTACTGGCTTCAGCATCATTTTCACCACTATTTACTTCTCCTATCACTGGTAACGCTGTAACAATCAACAGCATACATGCTAAAATTCCAATTATTTTCTTTTTCATAATATTTTCTCCTCCTTTAATATTGGATTATATACTCTCTCCCATACTCATACGGCGCTGCATCCCATGGTACTTTACCAAACATCAAAGATATTAAACCACAGACAAAAAACCGGTCAAACCCCATTCTTCCAATAAAGCCAAAACGTTCAAAAGTCATAGCTTTTGTATTTGTTAAAACATCACCTTTCTCTGGGTTGTTAATATAACTTTTTGGTATCTTGCAGATGATTATGCCTGTTTCTTCATCGTACTCTCCTTCGATTCTCTGATAATGTTCTTGAAACCACCAGCCATGACCATATCCTGCGCTAAAATCAAACCATGGTTCGCCATAACCAATATGCATACCAGAAGCACATTCAACCCCATTATGTTCCCAATGAACAGTTAGATGTTGTTTAAGATGAAAGGGGTTGATCTCCTTTATTTTTAATGCGGTGAACAAGTAATCTGGCTCTTCCGCTTTTTCATAAAACCATGCAGATATGATGTCCAAATAATCAAAAACAGCGTCATCTGGCTCATCTACAATCTCAGGGTCTTCTTCTGAACCAGCTAATCCAGTTATTGAAAAGATTGTTGAGATTAACAGCATACAAACAAAAATTACTGATTTTTTACTTTTCATATTTTTCACTCTCCCTATAATGTGATATGTATTACCACAACATAAATCTTTCGATAATGATAAATATTGTAACATTTCTTACTGAGAGATATTCAAATCTATCCTTTACTATTGCCCATATGCCCATAATGTGATAGACGCAAATAAAACAAATCAGCATTAAAACAACGAATGAAAGCAATAAGCCAATATGGTACGTGACAACAGGGTTATGGGAGACAAAACCGTTTGTCACTATGTTGTTATTAAGCATAGCAGAAACAGAAATGTCAATACACCAGAGTGCACAAACCTCCAATATGACAAGGACGATGAGGGTGCAAAGCCACTTGATTTTCTTTATATTTCTCTCCATCAATTTCTACCCGCTTAGATCTCTGTTTTATCCACCATTATTGTAAATCTTGTTTTTCAGTTTCAAAAGAAGATGTTTCAAATCAGTCCAATGACTCCGACCTTGGTAAATATCAACTTGTTTGAAGTATTTGCCCCAGGTGAAATCTTTATTCCATTTCATCAGATAGATATCAAAGAGTAATTACTTTTTATAGAAACGCTCAGAAACGGCCTCTGATAGCCTTCGAAGTTTACTATACTTACGGTATTAACCGTTACGTCGAATTAAATCAGAGTATAGGTTTCGTTTTACTCATTAAATCTAGACCTAGGTAAAATATTTAACTAAGGTAAATTCACTCCTTTTCTTTATCAAAATATTTACCCCGTAATCTTGTTTTTCTAAAAGCAATCTTATCAGCATCATCAATATTATGTCCCATGTCAAGGAGTAAAAAGAATGTGACTAGTCTACTTGTAGTTGCACATCCATATCTTTTTTCACTTTCACCATCAACTGTTGGGATTCGTATTTGCCATATTTTACAATCCTTGGAAGTAAGAACAATACCTGCCCTCGTACATGTTTGCTTTTTTCTTTTTAATTGCTGACCTGTTTTTTTATCAATCATATATTATATCCTCCACAATCAAATTATAATCATATAAACGATAATACAATATAGAATTTTGGTGGGAAAATAAGGGTCCAGTCCACATTGTTAATCTAAAAAAACTATTGAAGAATATAAAAAATAACGTATGACTTTAACTGCGTCTAGTAATAACCGTATATAATATGTTATATAGGCAAATTACTAACCCCAAGTAAAGTCATATAGTAATTTCCTATTTCATCAAATTCTCCCATAGTTCAAAAAAACAAAGTGTATTTTGAAAACTATCTTCTCTTATTAGTAATTAGGAACAACCCGCCAAATATTGTAAAGAACAATACAACTGTTCCACCAATAGAATATGTATTGAATGTTGTTAATCCAGTCTCTTCAATATTATCAATTTGTTTTTTTCTTCTTTGTTTTCCGTTGATTCATATAGCAAAAAGATTTTCACCCATGATTTCCCAGACAAATCTCTTTTAGTGATGCTGAAAGGATTTATGTCCAACACTATAAAATAGATAATGGAACAAAGAACAAACAACAAACATCTGATTATTCACTTACAAAAAATACTGTCGCCCCCAAATCAATGAAAATGAAGGCTAATATAATATAACGATAAAAACTTCCCCAATAGGTTTAGGGTTTTCATGTTATACATATTATTATGTTCACAAAAAACTCTGATTGAAATGGTGAAAGAACGATCAAATAAGCATGCAATAGAGTTATTTTGTCTTATAGTGATTAAATCGGATAGATGAAAGTATTGAACCGATTATCTATATCTAGTTATTAAGTAAATCTATAAATGAGGGCTAGCTCAGACTACTTCTGAAAGCGTTTTACGGGTAGGGTAATACGCTATTATTAGGTAGGTTTGAAAGGTTTCTGAAAAGGTAAGAAAAAGGCTATTAAATATTTGAAATAACATTCTTCTATCATATTTCTACCTCCAAATCTACAATCCCAAACCGCCTTTTCAAGAGGTGGTTATTCATTCTTTCAATTTCTCCAAATGTTCAAATTCGGATAGTTCTGACATAAAATCCTTCAACACTCTTTTGCATTGTTGAATGTTTTTCTCACGTGTTTTCTCATCAACTATTGGAAATCTAATTCTATGAACCTGTTGAGTATTATGACTATGCCCAATATTTGCCAATTGAATACCTATTTTACCTCCTGTTTCCTTTGTTGTCATTACTGAAATATCAAAATCAAAGTTTCCATTCAATACACAACCCTTCGGTAAGCCTGATTTAATTTGTTCTATACTTTTTGAAATAAATTCTGAAATTTCGCCTTCACTCATTCCACCTCTAATTGTTTTTTCATTTTCTATCATTTTATTTCCCTCAAATCTATAATCCCAAACTGCCTTTTCATAGGATGGTTATTCAATACTTGCACTTCTTAGTAGTATGTAACTTCGATTTAGACATCCGCTCATGTAGTTCTTTGATTCGTTTTTTCTAATACCTTATCAATCCTGTTCTTCAACTCTTCT
>CAYLOF010000155.1:1656-4681 GCA_964385215.1 uncultured Thermoplasmatales archaeon | reverse complement strand
ATTTTGTATATAAATGATAAGGAAAAGAATAAAGTAGATGATGTTATTATCCCTGCTGGCGGATATGCTGATATTAGGATGCCATGGATCGTCGGAAAAAGCAAAAATGAGATTAATATAGTAGTTAGATAATGTTGATATATTCAATACAAAAAATTTGTTGTTGTGTTTACTATGACAGATGATTCCAACAAGAAAGAAGAAATAGAGCAATTGAGAAATTCAGAGAAAAAATACCAGGCCCATATACAGAGACGTAATGAACTCAATGATTTGGCAAAGGTGTTGCGTGAAGAAAGAGACATGGTTAATGACAAACATAAAGAGTTCAAAGAGGCGATGCAAAAGGTCAAGGCAGAACGGGATGAACTTGTTTCCAAGATGAGACATCACAAAGATCTGCGCAATAAACTCCAAGAACAGGCAAAGAAATTTATTGAAGCTAGACGTAAGAAGAAAGGCGAAGTTTTTAGAAACTTACCACTGCGTGTGGAAGAGCTCAAGGCAGATGCTCAGATGCTTGAGTATAGGCAGGAGACAGTCCCCATGAGTTCTGGTGAGGAAAACGAGCTGATTGATAAGATACGGGAGAAAAAAGCCGAGTACGAAGAGGCAGTGAAGCTGATGGATAAGCAGAAATCCATTGAAATAGATATTTCTGATAAGGACCATGCCATTGACGAATTATTTAAGAAAGCAGATGAAGAACACGCGAAGGTTCAACAGTATTATAATGATAGTCAGAAGAAACATGAAAAATACATGAAGCTGGTTAACGAATTGTCTGTTTCCATATCAGAATCTAATAAGAAACACGAGCAATATATTGAAGTAAGAAATGAAGCTCAAAAGAATCATGAAAAAGCCGTTGAAATGCGATCCAAGGTTGTAGCCTTAAAGGACGATAGAAGGAAACGTTGGAAGGAAGCGAAGATGGCCATAAAGGAACAAAACATCAAGGCACGTAAAGCCACTATGGATAAAGAAGAACTACAGAAATATGCCGATAAATCTGTTGATGCTTTGAAGAAAGGTGAAAAAATTTCACTCTAATCTTTTTATATTATTCGTGTATTAACGAAAAATAAATCGGCATTTTTAAATATGTCTTCTTATTTTCTGCATTTTGTGAATCATAGATGAAAGGTATAGGTATTGTTAGTTACGGATCAAATATTCCTCGCTATAGAATTAAAGCAGAGGAAATTGCATCTGTATGGGGAAAAGATGGAGAGTCAATAAGCAAAGGACTTGGCGTAAACGAGAAGTCAGTTCCTTCGGTAGATCAAGATACGGCAACAATTAGCGTAGAGGCAGCACGTGCAGCACTGAGACGATGTTCAGTGGACCCTCAAGAGATTGGAGCCATATATGTCGGAAGCGAGTCTCACCCATATGCTGTAAAACCTACTGGAACGATAGTTGGAGAGGCAATTGGTGCAACACCCGATTTAATGGTTGCTGATTATGAATTTGCATGTAAGGCAGGAACTGCAGGGATACAGTCATGCACCGCACTTGTTAAGGGGAACTTAGTAAAGTATGGATTGGCAATAGGCGCCGATACGTCCCAGGCTGCACCAGGTGATGCGCTTGAGTTTTCCGCATCTGCAGGAGGAGGCGCATTTATAATAGGTAGAGATAATGTAATAGCTACCATCAATCATACGTGCTCTTTTACAACAGATACTCCAGATTTTTGGAGAAGGGCTGAGAGAAAATATCCTGCTCACGGAGGGCGATTTACCGGAGCACCAGCATATTTTAAGCATATAACAAGCTGTGCAACCAATATTATGGAAATGGCAGGTACAAAACCAGAGGACTATGATTATGCAATATTTCATCAGCCAAATGGTAAATTTCCCATAAAAGTTGCAAAAATGCTTGGTTTTACATATGATCAAATAAAACAGGGACTTCTTGCTCCATATATTGGCAATACCTATTCTGGTGCTACAATGATAGGATTGGCATCTGTATTGGATGTTGCTAAACCGGGCGACAGAGTATTTCTTACGAGTTATGGCTCTGGAGCAGGAAGTGATGGTTTTGATATTACAGTTACAGATAAAATAAAGGACCTAGCGCGCGATAATGCTCCAACGGTGGCACAAATGGTAGAAGATAAAGAATATATTGATTATGGTACGTATGCTAAGTTTACAGATCTTTTATATTGGGAGTGATATCAAATGAGAGATGTAGCAGTTATTGGAGTGGGACTCACAAAATTTGGTGAACTTTGGGATAAATCATTTCGACAGTTGACCGCAGAAGCAGGTTCAAAAGCCATATTTGACGCAGGAATAGAAGGAAAAGAAATAGATGCAATGTATGTTGGTTCAATGAGTTCAGGCAGATTTGTTGGCCAGGAGCATGTTGGGGCTTTAGTTGCAGATGCATCAGGATTTTCACATGTACATATCCCTTCTACTCGTGTTGAGGGAGCATGTGCCTCTGGAGGGCTTGCAGTTCGTGAGGGTTATTTATCAATTGCGTCAGGTATGAATGATGTTGTTGTAGTTGGAGGTATAGAGAAAATGAATGATGTGGGAGGCAATGCTGCCACAGAAACACTTGCAACCGCTGCAGATCAGGAGTGGGAAGCATTTTTTGGTGCTACGTTTCCTGGCCTATATGCTATGATTGCAACTAGACATATGCACGACTATGGAACAACAAAAGAACAACTTGCCCAAGTTGCAGTGAAAAACCATGCCAACGGTGCATTGAACCCATACGCACAATATCAACGAGAGATTAAGTTGGAGACTGTTCTAAATGCTACTGCTGTTGCTTATCCTTTGGGACTATTTGATTGTTCTCCTGTAACCGATGGAGCAGCATCTATTGTGTTGTGCGCAGCAGATAAGGCAAAAGAATATACTGATAAAGCTGTCAAAATAATTGCATCAGGGCAGGCGTCTGATACTCTTTCTCTGCATGGACGAAGGGACATCTGCACTTTGGATTCAACTGTGTATGCTGCGAAAATGGCATACAAACAAGCAAACTTAACACC
>CAYLOF010000155.1:0-1556 GCA_964385215.1 uncultured Thermoplasmatales archaeon | reverse complement strand
AATGTAGGGGGCTCTGGAGCAACTTGTACTGTTCACATAATGGAGGCGGTATAGATGGCAGAGGGAGGAGTGGCAAGATTTTGGAGAGAAATACCACAGCGATATAACTTAATAGGCAACAAGTGTGGATCATGCGGTAGGGTCTTTTTCCCCCCAAGGGAATCATGCCCTTATTGCCGAAGAAAAAGTATAGGCAAAATGAAGGAATTGAAACTTAGTGGGAAAGGAGAGATTGTCACATATACAATTATTCATGCAGGCCCTGAGAATTTTAAAGAACAGGTGCCATACCCCATTGCAATTATAGAACTTGAAGAGGGACCGCGACTAACTGCTCAAATCGTGGATTGTGATATAGACGATGTAAAAATTGGTATGAAGGTTAAAAGTACATTTAGAAGAATACAAGAGGATGGATATACCGGCGCAATTTATTATGGATATAAATTTAAGCCTTTGAAGTGATAATATGGATGTAAAGAATGTATTGTCTGAAAAAATTGCTGGGGAAATAACACTTAGCCCTCAACCTGGAAAGACACTCCGGAAATGGCGTAATATCTTTGGTATTAGTCAAACCGAGCTTGCTGCTTATCTTAAGTTGTCCCCAAGTGTTGTTAGCGATTATGAATCTGGGAGAAGAAAGTCTCCAGGCATACAGACTGTTAAGAAGGTTATCGGGGCTTTTGTAAAAATCGATGAAAAGCGCGGCGGAAAGATTTTGCATCAATACGACTCTATGGCTGAGACTCGCGATGGTATTATTGAGATAATGGAATATCCTTATGCTGTCTCTGCAGATGATTTTATTAAAAATATATCTGGCAATATTTTGACTTCTGGCAAGATAGATGTTAAGAAAAAGGTAAAGGGTTTTACATTAGTTGATAGTATTAAAGTCATAGAGAACATCACTCCTCAAGATTATACAAAGCTCTATGGGTGGACTCCAGAACGGGCTTTGGTATTCACTGGAGTAAAATATGGAAGAAGCCCTATGATTGCCGTTCGGGTTCACCCCGTTAAACCAACCATTGTTGTTTATCATAAACCTGGGGCTGTTGATCCACTGGCAATAAAGTTGGCCGAACGTGAAAACATTCCTCTTGTTACTACAGGTATTCCATTGAATGACTTAAAGAAAAAATTATTATCAATTGGAGGGCAATGATGTATGGACATTATGGGCTTATGTAGTATTTGTGGTAAGCCAGGTGCAATGCATACCTGCAGTTTATGCGGAAGATTGGTTTGCGGAAATTGTTTTGATATCCAGCATAACATATGCAATGTATGTAAAATTGGGAAAAAATAGAGATTAGTGATAAACAAAATTACGCTTCTACATATGTATACTGGAGTTTATCGTGAGAGTGGATGTAGAGCAATCTGACCGTTCTATGTAGAACATTTTATATGGTAAAACGCAGTTCAGGCATCAGATTGAAACTAGATACAGTCTAATTCATTCACAGGAGAAAGAAAATCATGGCAGAAAAAACAAAAGGAAAAGCAGATGAAAACACCATATTTGTTGGAAGTAAACCACCGATGAG
>CAYLOF010000154.1:0-4723 GCA_964385215.1 uncultured Thermoplasmatales archaeon | reverse complement strand
ATAATCGATACTCCAATACAATGAAGAATCCCAAAAATCACAAATCGTTCTGGAATATAAATCCATGAGATGGCAGTAATAACCATACCTAATAGGAAAATCTTTGCTCCTCGTCTGAGGAATTTAAATCGAATCTCCGTTTTTGACAACCTTTGCTGTGCCTTTGAGTAACTGATGGTGAGAGAAATACCAACAAGAATAACAAAAACGGATGCGGTAATGTAAACTACGTAGACCATAGGTCCAGAATATAACCGCATATCTGTAATAGAAAAGTGGTTGAGATCGTACAGAAAATGGAAAAAAATCATAAAAATTATTGCCACTCCACGCAAAAGATCAATTTCCCACAATCTGCCGTCGGCTTTCTTCAGAATCATGAAAACTTAATGGATAACCTCTTCACATATATTAAACCTAAACAAAAAATGAAGAAATTTGAAAATTAGTAGCGGGGAGTGGATTCGAACCACTGATCTACGGGTTATGGGCCCGTCGGGATCTCCTGGCTACCCCACCCCGCTATAGTTGGATAATATCTTCTACCATAGAGGTTTAGCAGCATCTGTGAATGCCACTTCATATACTTAAAGTTAATACTCCCCCATTCTAATTTTCAGCCATGCAATACAACGCCATCATATGAATCATTTGATGGAGGAATTATAAAAAAATTAAGTTATACCTTCCTTATCAATCAAAGGGAAGTTATCCTGCCCTCCACTAGATACAACATATGGGGCATCACCAATACCATCTCCATCTGCATCTGTTCCGTTATAATCGTCCCAGTAGTTTCCAATAGTCCCATTGATTATCACCGTAATGAATGGCATTCCATAGACTGTTGTTACTAAACAAATTGTAAAAAACGGTGTTATACCGTGCTCCACAACAGAAATACATACCTTTTTGATTATCTGCAAATAGGTTCCTGGAAACTTCATTGTATTTTGAACCTTTAATGCGAATGCCGCATGAGTTGGCTGAAAAAACATTATCAAAAATTACATTGTAATCAGAACCAGAGTAGAGATACATGCCATAATCGCTATTTGACAAAAGAGTGTTTTGTGAAAAATTGTTATATTGTGAATAAGTAGAATATATGCCATATTCATTATTAGAAATGTTGCTACCTGTGATATTGTTATAATCTGAGCGGATATCTATACCTGCATCCTTGCTTGATGAACCTTTGTTACCACTGTTTTTAATCGTGAAGCCACTGATGTTTGCCTTACCTGCCTCAGAAATGTATATGACATCTCCAGTGCCGTTACCATCAATGATTGTCGTAGTTACATCTTCGCCAACAATATCAACTGTCTTATTTATGACGATATTTTCAAGATATACTCCACCATAAACAAAGATTGTATAGTTTTCAGGTGAGGCATTGATTGCATCCTGAATACTTGTATAATCTGCTCCCCCAGAAGAATCAACATAAATCATATTGGAGTTGCCCGGCGGGGCTACCTCAACACATCCGCTAAAAGCAAAAGCGAGTAGTAGAATAACCCAAATGACCAGTTTCTGTTTTCTCAATGTTCGTTCACCAAAAAGCAAGATAAAACATACCTATATTAAAGTTCTATAAACTCAGACTTATATCTATTTTATCATATCGACATCAATTTTAAAGGGTTTGTCTTTTGGTAATGAATATAATTATGTCGAAATTTTCGCTCTCTTTTTCACCATACAAACCATGAACTGTTGCAGCTATTGTATGTCTACCCGCTAAAGGAATGTCTAACTCCCATTCATAGGGGAACTCAGTATCAATATGTTGCGATTCATTATTAAGATAAAATTCAACGCCATAAATCTGTCCTTCTGGATCAGAAGATGCCTCTGCTTGTACTGTTATTTTACCTATGATGACTGGTACCTCAACTAATGGAAGTGGACAGATCTCGTTATTGAAAATATATAGCAAGCTATCATTCTGTGGATGTGTGATATTTACCGTTAATTCAACATTAGAAGGATACTGATTTTTAATGGAAACTTCAGGATCTCCAAATAAATTCGTCTCATAATACACCCATCGAATACCGTTTTCATCTATCTGCCATACATGGTCTTCTTTAGAATAGTGACTTGCTCTTCCAAGTTGTCTTATGTTTTCTGTGAATAATGCCTTGAAGAAAGATTTGTCCAATGCTAGCGATGGCGAGTCAAGAGTATTTTCACTACCAAGACCATACCTTGCATTCATAATCACTGCAAAGGCCCCATGAGGCGTTTCTACAGTAAAATGCTCAGCAATACATTCATAACCGCTAGGGTTGTCGAAACCACCGGCCATGCAACCATGAGAATAGGCAAAAAAATACTTGTTATTTACCAGGGAATCAACATTCCCATTCACCATCCTTAGGTTGTAACCATAATATGCATGACCATCGTGATTGATTATATGAGGAGTAGCGTTATTCATTATATCCATCATATCATATTTAGTCCAAGGATGTGGTAAATCTCTATCATACAAAGTACCTACATTGTAATCATCTGGAATGAAAGGAATAACTTCATCTTTATAATTTCCACCATAGGCAGATATTCCTGGAAATCCCAGATATTCTCCAACCATAAGTATCTTTGAGAGATAAGGATCTCCTTCCGTGTTTTCATACCCAAGTGTTTTCATTACAAAGTATGCTACTTCTTCATCAGAATCAACGCAAACTCTACCAACATAGATCTCGGCCAAAAGATCAGCCTCATCAATGTCTGCAACATCATTTCGATCGGCACATTCGCCAAAGTGACTATCCATATCGTAGTTGAAGTTTCCATCCAAACATGCATAATATACATCAGAAGGGATATCATCCTCTTCCTCGCCCAGAGTAGCAGGATCACTATTGAGAGGCAAGCCACTCTCGTTTGCAAAAAGCCCTCTGCAAGGGATAATATTATCGTCTTCATTAGTAATATCAGCATCTCCGCCAAGCAGGACATATTCAGTTCCCAATTCTGTATAGGCATATCTAATGAAATTTCTTATTTTTGCTTGCGTGTCATCAAATATTCCATAGTTTTCTGTTATCTCACTTTCATAAAATGGATTATAAGGATTATTATCTCCCCATGTACCATTTACACCATAATCGGGGTTGTCTACAATTTCTTCAACAGTAAAAATCTCCGCAGACATTCCCTTATCGATTTTTGATTGGGCAAAGTATTGAAAATTATCTTCCAATCCAGAATTTGCCAAAACTTCGTTGGTGATAATTACATACTCAGCAGTATCTTCATTAACTGATTCAAAAGTACCAATATAAGAAGCAATACAAGAGGGGTTATCGACTCGTGAAGTAACTGCATCTGCATCTCTTTGAAATCCTCTTATGATCGGTGTAGAAGTAATTTCCTTTGTCGCAACATCAAGTGTAATATGCTTGTAATAGAAAACATCCCCCGTAACCTCATTATATCCCACAGGATAAATGTTTACAAATAGGATTGGAAATCCTCTAAATTTGTAGGTTCCAACAATTGAATAAATATTTTTAGGAGATTTGATTGTTATCTCCTCCGTACCAGATTGTTGAGAAGGGGCATTTACAATGGGAACAGTATTTTGTCCAACCTCCACACTACATTTTGATTTTAACAGTAGTTTACCATCAGTTTTAATAGTAATCGAATCAAATTCCCTACCATATGGTATAAGCATTTTGATTGATTTTACAGGTAGACAAGGTTTGTTTAAATCACCAGAATTAGAAAGCCCATTGATCGTCACCCTGTGGCACACTTCATCTTTAATCTCTATTTCCTCAATTAACGGTTCTGAAAATGTAAAATGTAAAATAATGTTTTCGAAGTTTTCCGATTCATCATCCGTCTCGAACGATGAAACAGCTGCTGCTAACGAAGATAATAAAAAAAACACAATTGTTCCTGCAATTATTTTCTCATGATTTTTCATAAGTTATTCTTCCTATTTGTTATGCTGTATTGGAATATTTATAATTATCTGACATTTATACTTTGGTACCAATACTTAAAGGAAAAATTACACGCGGAAAAGAAAATTGCAAACATCTAATCAATATTTACACGATATCCTGCCCCAGGTTTGCCGTTTTCCTCCCTCTTTACAACCACATCAAGAACACCATTTTTATATGTGGCTTTTGTAATCTTTGGATTCGCATCGAACGGAATATCTACAATCTTATGATATCTTCTTTCTGGATTATTTACAGTTATTTCAAGGGTATCTTCAGTTGTAGTTATATCGATATCTTCTTTCTCAACACCAGGAATCTCAACAGTCACCGCAACATCATCCTCCCCCTCAATAATGTCTGTTAACGGTTCCCATTCGTCAGAAAGCATATGATCTCCTGCTGGCGTTTTCGCAGGGCGATTGCCAAATTCTTGAAACCTTGGTTTACCATTAGGACCTATGTTCATGCTAAATCCATGAACAAAACGTTTATTCTTATTTAGATCAAATCCGCCGCGGAACATATCTTCAATCATATCTTTAAAATCTGTACTTTCAAACATTCTTTGCATCTCGTCAAAGATTCTTTCAAAGTCATCATCGTCCATGAAATCAAATGGACTTTTTCGTCTTCTTCTATCCTTATCTCTATCAAACGGATTCATACACAGTCCCCCTTATTCTTCCATATGTTAATTTAACACTTCTATTATATAATACTTTTGGTCTATCGTTTTTTAAGCTCAT
>CAYLOF010000153.1:3322-4740 GCA_964385215.1 uncultured Thermoplasmatales archaeon | reverse complement strand
ATTGAAGAAAACAAAAGAAAGGTAAAAGAAATATTAGACAAGATGTGAGACACATGGAGATAGAGATCGATTCAAAGAAAAATAATCCTTTATTTAACAGAACTGAAGTTCGTTTTACCATCATTCATACAAGCGAGGGTACGCCAAATCGAGAAATCATCCGCAGTGAACTCGCTGAAAAACTCAATGCAAAGAAGGAGAATATAATAATTAACAATATCAACTCGAGTTTTGGCATCCAACAGAGTACAGGATATGCAAAGATATACGCATCTCCAAAGAAATCTGAGGAGTTGGAAAGGAAATATATCTTAAAGCGAAACAAGGCCACTGGAAAGCAACAAAAGAAAAAGGAAGAAAAGGGAGAATCAGAGGAGAAGCCTGAACCACCAAAAGAAGGAGAGAAATCCGCTGAGGAAAAAGAGGAAAAGCCTAAAGAAGAGGCAAAGCAATCCAAAGAAAAGAAGGAATAGTCATGAAAGGCAGAGAAATATTCAAGGTAGAGGGTAATAAAATCACCCGTTTGCGCAGGCATTGCCCAAAATGTGGAGACGGCGTTTTTCTAGCCGAGCATAAAGATCGTGTCAGTTGCGGGAAATGTGGTTATACGGAATTTAAAAGCAACGGGAAGAAAACTCCAAAATCCGTTGAGACTGAAAAGAAACCTGAGCCAACAGCCGAAGCAAGCAAAGAAGACGAGCAAAAGACAGAATAAAATTAAACAACGTCTGCAATCATTTTTTTATCACACTTTTTATGAGCGATGAGCATATTTGGATTTTATAAAAGGGTCTGTAGTCTAGCTTGGATAGGACAGGGGCTTCCGGAGCCTCTAACCCGGGTTCGAATCCCGGCAGATCCGTTGTCATACTAAAAAAAGCCCACAGGAGGATCTAGAGAGCTGCAAAAGATAGTCAAAAAGGCAAATCCAAGTGCAAAGAAGATGTATTCAGCATACATAATAGACCATGCATGAATATTTTCAAGCGTTTTACTCTCAACATCTCCTTTCATCATAAGGTAAAAGATAAAACAAGAAGCAAACATGAAAAATGTTAACGGCCAGAAGTATGATCCTATAAAACCAATATTTATCATAAATGGAATTAAAATAAACGGGAATAACATGAAGGGAAACGAAATAAGGGCAGCTTTTTTGACACCGAATGTATTGATCAAAGTGTGCACACCAGTAAGCTTATCTGCCTTACTATCCGAAATATCTTTTGTTGACATACCTCCTATCAGAAACACAGTGGCAACGATTCCCATTACCAAAGGCAATTTCTGAAATGGGTCTCCAAAGACGCTCCATCCTGCCAGTATTCCTAAAAAGCCACGAGGTATAGCAATCCACACTTGATTTAAGAACAAGAACCGCTTTGTTCTAGGTGGAAGCGAGTAGGTAACTGTGAACA
>CAYLOF010000153.1:0-3222 GCA_964385215.1 uncultured Thermoplasmatales archaeon | reverse complement strand
GGGATTTCAAGGCCGAAAAATCGAGCGTTGTAAACCAAACTGGCAACAATAATTGACATAGATACAATAATAGGTGCAAGCAATGTAAAGGGGCGCAACAGATCGATATATCCGCGGACATGATCTGGAAAGAATCTTTTTTTCCCATAAGGTTGCTTCATTGTAAGTTTACCAAATAATTCACCATGCTTGTTTGAATCGAGTTCACTCATTGTTTAGGAGTATCACTATATCTATTAAATGTTTTTTCTATAGCATTAAACGATGCATCGGCTACGAACACTAGGATAAAAACACCAGTTAATATTTGATTAATTTTTGATAATCATTTATACGCCCCGTCTACAATTTCTTAGAGATTTAAAAAAGGCAGATTGCATATGAAACCTAAAAACTATCTAGATCTAATAGAATCTAAATCTAACAAATTCCACAACATTTTTTTCGTCAATAACCTCAGTTTTTGAACCAACAGTTATTAAACCTGTGCAATTGACGTGGTATCTCCAATAATTTATCATACCCATTATGCTGACATAATGTGTCTCTAAAACCTTAATATCAACGTCCAGAGAAACATTTTCATTGTGTGCATCAATAGAAAATGCATACGGTATAAGCATTCCATCCTTGAAGCGGATGTCTTCAACGGTAATATTTATGTTTTCTGGTTCAACATTCACATAGCCATTATTTTTCTCATTTACAACAATCAAGGGGTTAGCTAAAAACCATGTTGTCAGTATATTTGACCATGTCATAGTATAGTTATTGGAATTAATCTTCCCCCAAATCCATCCAAAATTTAAAGCTACTGATAATGTCACATCCCAGTTATGATCGTGATACCCAACACCTTCAAGTTCAATTTCCCTATTTCCAACAGTGATCTTGCCATTCACTTCTGCTCTTGGCAATATAACACCCCACCACCCTGCTGGAGTGGTACCCTTCCAACCTTCTGTACACCCGATGAAATGCAAGTCTAACAATGTATCACCAGTTTCAAAAGAGATATTGTAAATCCAATTCCCTGTAATTGTGTCAATATATCCCATCATGAATTGCTTCCCATCTATCATTATTAGAGGCATATCCTTGGATAAATATAAATCTGATAAAGGGTACAATCTCTTTTCGTTTAACGTCAATTTATTGTCTTTATAAAGATTAATGGTCAAATATGCAAAACCTTGGTTAATCATACTGAATATGTGCAAGCCTGCTTGAATACTATAATTATTGTTAAATACTGCATCAAAATACCACCATTCAATAAAATGTAGAGTATCAGCCCCATGGAATGCATCATCTTGTAGTTCAATATCCTCTGGGGAAAAAGCGAAATCATCAAATTTATTTTCTCCTTGAGCTTTGTGGTCTATCAGTTGTACAATACCTGATTGAGGAAATAAAATGTCATTTCGCTTTTCAAAATACGTCTTTTTTAGAGAAGAGGGCGTATTATATGCATATATCCCCATTACATGGCTGCTTAAAAGCAGAAAAACAGCCATTATTACAATTGTTTTTTTCATTACCAACACATATTATATTTATTTATATACTTGTTATTTAAATATTTTCTTAACTTTCTTACGATATCGTCTAATCAACTGCGTTGTACCCCGAGGTATTTCCGGTGCGTTACCGTCAACAACCGTTTAAAATACCTCGCCACAGATAGTATCTTTCTTACAATAATGTTTTGTGACACGTCCAACAAACACTAAAACCAGATCAACACTCGTTATAACGATTTTTTTATATCATTTGAGCTAGAATTTTTGCCGAGTTAATGGCACAATTAATACCAATTCCAGGGGCATTTACACAATCACCTACTAAATAAAAATTTTCAATAGGGGTTTGAATCCCTGGTTTCTCATTGTCTATTGTTTTAGCAACACCATCAAGATGCCAAACAGCAGGATAAAAACACCAATTAAGATTTGATTTGTAATCAGGAACGATTTTTTCAAGATTTTTATCTAAGATGTTTCTAAGTTTTATCAAGGTTTTTTCATCTCTTGCCTCATCTGGCGTACAAATAATGTAAGATTGAACAAGGCATTCATTATAAGGAGAAACACGCGAGTCCGGTGAAGCAGACATAAAATCAATCATTCCCGTGGCATCTTTCCCATCAACACCAACATCTCTTTCAATAAACTGAAATGTTTTTCCTTGCAAACCAGTATCGATTTTTTTTAGAGAATAATAAGCGCATAAACTACCCGTTCCCTCAAGTGACTTGATGTTTTTAACATAATTTTTTGGGAAATATGCCTCATCTACAAAATTAAATATATCTTGAACTACAATGCTAGAAATAACAACATCGAAAAAATATTTTTTTCCATCAGCAATAACTCCTTTTACTTTACCTTCTTTCATTATAATTTTTGAAACAGATGAATTTAAATTTATTACACCTTTACTATTTTTAATATAATCCGCTAATTTCTTTGAGATATATGATAGACCATTTTTTGGATATCTAATACCTTTCATACCCATATCCTTTTGAGTTCTAAAAACATCCCCAGTTGAAATCAAATTTAGATTATTCACAGTTGTTATCAAACGTGAATTTACCTCCAAAACCATCTTCATTTTTCCTTTACCATAGATCTTTACTGTTTCAGCCATAGGAGTTATATCAAGCCTCTTCATTGTTTTCTCACTTGCAAAAAAAAGTCTTAGAAAATTTGGTAACATTTTCAATTTTTCAAAATTTGTTACAAAATAACCATAATGATCATTTTTCTGTTCATACAGTCTTGACTCAAGAATATCAAGTTCTTTATCAGAAAGTGAAAGAATTTCTTTCAACTTATCAATAATTCCTCCACCAATTACATGGTAACCTAAATCAAGGTAATATCCATCGAGCATTTTTTTATCAAAAAGAGTTCTTAGCGAAGGCTCTGAAAAGGATATATCCATTTCAAATCTTGATAGGATTTTTTTATATTCCTCAAAATTAAGTCGCGACATATCTAGTGATTGAGCTCTCCCACCTAAAATCGATTCTTTCTCAAAGATTATTACATCATATCCTTTTTTTGTGAGCAATACGCCTGCGGTTAACCCTCCTATCCCAGCACCTATTATACAAACCTTTTTGTTGGTCATTTTTTACCCTCAACGACTATCTTTATTTTAAAGAATCTAAAATTTTTTTATCTTTTTGTACTATTCTTATTAGTTGATTTTCAC
>CAYLOF010000152.1:0-4756 GCA_964385215.1 uncultured Thermoplasmatales archaeon | reverse complement strand
AAGTCGTTGTCCCAAGAGTCACAGAACCCAACATATCATCAATAGCTGTAACACCAGTTAGTGTTGTGTCACCATCGTTCGTAACATTATACGTATAGGTGATAATGTCACCGACACAAGCCGTGATCACATTAGGTTGCTTATCTAAAAGTATGCTAGGATTGTATATGATAACTACAAATGCATTATCAGTATCAACAACATCAGGTCCAAAGGGAGGTGTACCAGAAGCAGTCGCATTATTAACAATTGGGCCTGGAAGATCACCCTCAACCACAGTATACGTCTTTGTACCAATAGCCCACTCGCCAGGAGTTAGTTCGGTGTCATTTATGCTAACCGTTCCAAGTTTATCATCTATAACAGTTACACTTGATAAAAGAGTATCACCAGTATTTGTAACATTATATATATATGTTACTAAATCACCAATATGACCAGAAATAGGATCTGCTTGTTTATCTATTTTAATGCTTGCATTAAAAAGAGGGACAGGGCCAATAGGAATATAATTCGGGTGATCAGTCGTCGGCATTTGTTCAACATTGGGATTTTCTTGATCAGTAGCCCAAGCCAAACAAGTATTTGCAGGAGTCCCAATGTTTGTTTTATTAATATAGAGATCTACATTATTTCCAATAAATCGATATCCTGCAATATTAATATCAGTTACTAGTCCCCCCGAATAATAATCCGGTGGATTTTCCCATTCAGAGAATTTTCCATCTTCATCAAGATCTTCTAAAAAGTATACATCTCCGACGTTATCATCATCCGTATCTTCTACAAATAACAAATATTCCCCTTCGATTAGATTTCCTCCTTTATTCCCACCAACATAGCAATTACAATCAAGATCAATAAACCATTTGTATCGAGCTGTATCTAAATACGGTGTTCCATAACATTCTTGTCTGAGATATAAATAATTAGTATCATAATTATAATAGCAAAAATGCACATCTCGATAATCATCCCCGGGACCATTTTCTGTAGAATCTGTATCAATATGAATCCAAGTTGTAGGCCAGGAGGGAGAGGCTATAGTAGAAAAGTCATCTCTTTTGTTTCTATCTCTTGATTCTGGAAATTTGAAGTTAAATAATTTATTAAATCTCGAAATGGAAAACAGTCGTTCTAAAAATGGAAAACGTTCTATAAGTCGCTGTAATAGGTCGAAATTCATTAAATCAGTCAGTTTTTCTTCCTTCCCTAATTTTTCATTATTAGATTCTTCTTTAATATTCTTGAGTTCATCCGATTTTTCTAGAACCCCAGTGGTGGATGTATTATTTTCAATTTCAGAGCTTATTAACGGTGTGAATGCGCTAAAAATAAAAAACATTACAATCACAAGAACACTAGTTTTCCTATAAACTCTTTTTTTTATAATATTATCTAAAATTGATTGTTTATCCAAGTTCCAATTCCTCCGTTATTCACGCTCTACTTCCCCCCTATAAATTAAAGAGAAACAATATGTTTAATGGGGCTTATGGCGTATATAGTATACCTTTAATATTCTTAATACTATTAAGCATTACTTACTTTTACTTACTTTTATAATATAATATCCACATATAAAGTCTTCCGTGAAGCAACTTGTATTATTCAAACTCTTCTTGCAACAATTGTTGTACCATTTTATCAAACTATTTTTCACCCCAAATATGATTTATCGTTATCTCCTTACCTGAGTCATGTGGCCCAAGCCATTTCTCAAGTTCGCCATCTCCCCATCCAATATAGTAGTAACCATCTGTCCCTTTAGTAAAATAATAGTTGGTTATCATTTATATCAATATTTATCACATCTTGATCCCAATTATATTCACCATCTTGACCATAAGTACTAATTTCACCCAATTAAAAGTAAGAAGATTAGAAGATTAGAAGGCCGCAGTTGCAGTAAGAATACATCCAGTAACAATACCCGCATTCAAAAGTGTCTGAGAATTGGTAGCTTTGAATATCACGATCCCAACCAAATACTCCATCTTCAATCAGGTTACTGCTCACTGCATCAGACCAAGCATAATTTATACCATTATAATTCACCAAGATATCTGATTTGTTTTCTGGTATGTTGTTTGGAAGACCTACAATATTCCAATTTTCCTTTAAAGCTGTGATATATCCATCAAAATTCACATTGAAAACAGGGGCGTTCAACTGACAAGCCTCATATGAGTAAACCCAATATCCATAACCCGGTTCCAATGTATCCGCAAAGGTGTAACTCTGAGTACCTCTGTTCCAACCAAACACATAATCATTGATGATGCCAGCCGTTACTGCATCAGACCATGTATAATCAAAAGCGTTATAGTTCACTATAAGATTATTTTTAAGTAAAGATTGATTGAATGGCAAGGATACAAAATTCCAACCATCTACAAGCGTTGTAACATATCCTTGAGGAGCAGATAAAATCTCTACAACTCCTACAACCCCATCATTAGCTATGTCTTCATCACCAGAAAGCAATGTCTCAATATTTATCGCAAACACGCCAAATTCATCAGCATCCCATGCAGGTGTAAACTCTACATATTTGGTATCATACGCATTGATACTAACAGTCGTTGTACTAACATATACAGGAGTTTCATCCAAAATCAATGAAGAACCTTGAACATTGATAGAAACATCATCGATATACCATCCATCATAAGTTAAACCAGTATCAGATCCGAAATGCCATCTGAACATTACTTGTTCTCCAGAATAAGCAGATAAATCAAATGTTACATACTGCCATCCGCCACTTGAACCACTGAAACATGGCTCATTAGGGATACCTGAATTACCCGAATAACATTGTTCAATTGGATATGGATCTAAATATGAACCCAATATAGACCAAGTGCTACCACCATTTGTTGAAATCTTCACATTACCACCATCATAATGAGAATAGCCATCTTCAATGTCATACCAATGCCAAAATGATAGTTGAGCCGGCACGCCAGTTGGGATGTCAATTGGTATCGAATCAACCCATTCATTTGCATAATTTGAATGATCACCATTAAGATTTGTCGCCCAGCAATTACTACCTGAATGAGCAGAACCGGGACCGCTTGTCGGAATACCCCACTCCCAATCACCAGTACCACCAGCAACATAACCCCCATCATCTATTTCAAAGTCTTCGGTTAGATTAACTCCTTCATATATGGAGCAATTTACCTGGAAAGTATTTGCCTCGCTGCCAAAGTTTTCAACAGTAACATTGACTTTATAAGAACCGGGTACCTGTTGACCAATAGGTGAATTTACATTAGTTGCACCAACATCATCAGCAAATACTACTGATAGATTAACAAGAACAGATACTACCGATTCATCAAGATCATTACAATCAATTACAATATACGCCTGATAGAACCCTTCAGTTAGGCTAGCTGCATCAACAGATACATTCAAAATCATTGAATCATCAATGGAAACCACTCCAGTGTCAGGTACAACCGATAACCAAGAACCACCTGAAACAGACGCATTAAATAACAAACTAGTCTCAGCCCACGCCTCATTACCAACCGTAAGAGCACCATAATCTGATTCACCTGCATTCACATGGAAATCAAAACCAGTAGGGCTTACCCATATGTCTGGAGCTGGGATGACGTGCACAGTCTTATTCACAGCATTGTTGTTCGTAATGTTCTCGCCAAAAACAGGCTGAGCCTCAATACCTACAAGATATGTTCCATAATCAGGGTTCCATGTAAAGCTCACAAGCTCTGATTGACCGATGCCCAGCGTGCTGATGGTCATATCATCTAAAACAGTTTCATTAACTGTGAAATTAACAAGGATGCTGCTTTCATTGTTGCTACCAACGTTAATCACCAATGCCTCAACATAAATCGTTTCTCCATGTGCAACAACATCATCAACATCAAGATTAACAACTGCAATACCGTGTTCAGGTTGGAATGGAGGTTTAATACGTTGAGCAGGATCGCCGAACAAGAGACAAGATTCAATAATACCTCTCCAACTACCGGGAGCGCCAGTCACTGTCCAATTTATAGTAGGGGCCATTTCATCTTTTGAATATGCCATAGCCTTACCAAGCTGCCAATTCAATGGAGTAATAGAATTATTCGTCGTGTCAAAGAAATAATCCCAGAATAATTTCTGTTGAAAGGAACTACTTGAATTAGTTGAATCAAAATTACCCCAACCATAGCCGGTGTTATATACACAGCCAAACGCAAGTTCAGTATCAGAATGGAAAAGCATTGAATGAAGTACTCCATCACTACTAGCATCCATATCACCGCAATGACATCCAAAATCATGTATGAAAAACGGTTTGGTATTATGATAATCAGATTCCCAAGATGACATACCAACATCTAGTGACATGTCAGCATTAGCATGTGCAATACCTGCTATAAGTGTAGCATTATCAGAACTGATGGCATTTTTAAGACCTGTAATAGCCTGAGATTCGCTGCCCCCCTGCCAACCAGGATTTGGCGGCTCTGCAGTCCACATCACAGACATATTATATTCTTTTCCAGTATTGAGAGCGTTCCAGGTTTCAAAACCATACTGAAAACCAGCCCAAGTTGGAAATGGACCATCAACATCTGGATCAGGTCCAAGCCAGCCATTTGTTCCTTTTATCGCACTATAATCTATGAAATCATCGCCCTGACAGTTCCACCCTGTGTTACCACCGTAAAAAGCTGCATTATCTAGATAGTCTTTTTCAAAAGAATCTGCATAGTAAAAGCTC
>CAYLOF010000151.1:0-4775 GCA_964385215.1 uncultured Thermoplasmatales archaeon | reverse complement strand
TTCAGCAAGATCAGATGCAAAACCATTGTATCCTTTGGATCCATCATCTGTAGCAATATATGTTTTAGCGCCACATTCTCTAAGTCTTTCTTCAAAAAATATTTCCCTGCTGTCTTTTACTCCAATAATGGCTGTGGACAAAACATTCCCTGCTAAAGCTTCCTCGACAGCAGGAGCCAGCGTAGCAACACCTGTACCACCACCGACAAAAAGTATTTTTTCTCCATTTATTTTGAAGCCATTGCCATATGGTCCCCTTATACCAATTTTATCTCCAACACCTAGTTTGAAAAGAGCGTTTGTAGCTTCCCCTACTTTTCTAAATGTTATACCTCTAATCGCTTTGTTGATATGTGAAACACTCATAGGTATTTCATCCACGCCGGGGATCCAAATCATGAAAAATTGACCAGGATTTGTCTCTTTTGAATATTCAAACATAAATGTTTTGATATCTTCGTTTTCTGTTTTAACTTCAATAATTTCTGTTATTTGCGGACTATTCATACGTGCGCTGCTCCAATTAATTCTGATAATGTTTTATAATTGTGATCTTTCATCCAATGTTCCATTTCTTTTCGGACCTTTTTGAATATGTCAATTCCTCTATAATGTATCCCAGTTCCAATTTGTACTGCCGATGCACCAGCCATAATATATTCTAATGCATCTTCCCCCGTCATCACTCCACCAACTCCTATGATTGGAATGTCTACATTCTTTGCTATATCATACACACAACGCACTCCAATGGGTTTTATTGCATTGCCAGAATACCCTCCAGTTTTGTTAGCAAGTACTGGCATTTTCATATCTAAATTAATCTTCATAGCCTTTACGCTGTTGATGGCTACAATCGCATCGGCGTTGCCTTTTTCAGCTGATTTTGCAATTTCCACTATGTCTGTCAGATTTGATGAAAGTTTAACAAAGATCGGTATATTGGACGATTCCTTCACTTTTGAGGTTATTTCTCTCACTAATCCAGAATTCGATCCCACCTCCAAACCATATCCTGTTGCATGTGGACAACTCATGTTTAATTCTAGAGCATTTGCACCATAACTACACATCTTTTCACTTAGCTCTACGAATTCATGGGAATTTGAACCGAAAATGCTGCCGATTACAGGAATATTTAAGTTCTTGAGTTTTTTAATTTCCTCGCCGAATTCATTTATTCCAGGATTGGGTAGACCCATGGCATTTAAAATTCCATGTTCTAACTCTACAAATGTTGGGTTCGGATATCCTTCCTTCGGATCCAATCCTATGGATTTTGTAACAACGGCGCTTGCACCACAATCAAAAACTCTTTTCATACTCTCTGCATCTTCATCCATTATTCCAGATGCTAGTATTGTTGGATTGCTTAGATTCATAGATGCAATTTTTGTAGTGAGATTTACCAAGATGATGCCCCATCTATAAATTAAGAAGCATTATTTATTAGTTGGCTTTTGGATAATTTCAACAGGTGCAACTCGGAAAATACAAGTCAGAAATTTTTAAAAATTCTATTATTCAATGAGCGATTTCATACAATTGCCATTCAAACGCAAAATACATTAAAAAAGATTTCTTATAGGATATGACTCAAATGTATTTGATAACACAATGGTTTGGCATATTCCTCTATGATGAAAACGGTATAAAAAATAAAGTTCTGTTTCCAAAAGATCCAGAGAAAATCGCTGAAAAATTGCTAAAAATAGATGGTAACGAGATACTTCTTGAAGAGAAAAAGTTTTCAAAAGATGTTGATGTAATTGTAAATGAGAAAAGATTGCAAAAAATAGGTACCTATGATCCAGACGATTTATTCTTTAAAAAGACAAAAATTAATCCTGAAGATTTTGATTTTACACAAGATTTAATCCATAATGCATCTGTAATTTTGGCTGAAAAAAAAGTTGGAAAAAAGTTGGAATCAGAAGACCTGCAAATCATTCAAATGGTCAATGCTTTGGACGATCTAATACAAACGTCGAACTTGCTATCAGAACGTTTGGATTGCTGGTCAGTACTTCCGACACCCAAATACAAAATTGAACCATTTGAAAACTTGTTTTCTACTGTCAACGCTGAGATTAAAAGATTGGAGGAGCAAATCGAAAGTGATGTACAACGAATCGCTCCAAATACTGGCAATATAGTAGGATCTCTGATTAGTGCAAGACTAATGTCACTTGCAGGTGGAATGGAAAGACTTGCTACTATGCCTGCGTCTACAATACAGCTATTAGGTGCCGAGAAGGCTCTTTTTAGATTTAAGAAGGAAGGGGGAAAACCTCCTAAACATGGTGTAATCTTCCAGCACCCTTTGATCAATAAGGCTTCAAAGGCGGATAGGGGGAAAATTGCGCGTATACTTGCAGCAAAAATTACAATTGCAACAAAAGCAGATGTATTTACAAAGAGAAATATTTCAGATGATTTGAAATATGACCTGGATAAAAGGATAAGAAATATAAGAAATCTGTAAAGATATAAGTAGTTGTTGTTTATTGTTTATAGAAAATTTGAGTCGGCGTGGTAGGGAGAATTAAAGGAAACATGAGTGATCTTAGAACTGTCCTCAGAGACATTGGGACATTGTTTATAGTTGTGGGGTTTGTGACTCTGATTGCCCTAATTGTTCCGCTTTATTTTGGAGAATACAGACCTAATAGCTCTTTTGATGCAATAGGAGGCATACTTATTACATCCGCCTTATTTTTTGGAGCGGGGCTTCCACTATTTTATGTTTTTAAAAATGCTGAGCCTGCTAACTTTAAAAGTGCAATGATTACTGCTGCGTTAGGATGGTTGTTCATCTCGCTAATTGGCAGTATCCCTTTTTTGCTTATACCATATAATACATCTACAATGGCTCATATGGGTCTTCTATCGGCCTTCTTTGAATCAATGTCTGGATGGACGGGTACTGGCCTTACTATGGTGGAAAACGAAGGTCTTCTTCCACACACATTACAATTCTGGCGTACCCTTATTCAGTGGATTGGTGGGGTAGGTGTAATTGTTCTAACTCTATCCATTCTTGCACGACCTGGGACCGGTTCTTTCGTACTTTATAAAGGCGAAGCACGTGACCAAAAAATACATCCCTCGATAATTTCTACAGTCAGAACGATTTGGTGGATATTCTTACTTTATACCATAATAGGAATTATTTCGCTGGCCATAATTGGAAGTGTAACAAATGACGGTATGAATCTGTGGGAGTCACTTAATCATGCCATGACGGGAATTGCAACAGGCGGTTTTTCAGTCACAGATGATAGCATTGCTGGTTTTGGAATGATCAGCCAAATCACTATCATCGTCCTTATGATATTTGGTAGCATTGCATTTGCTGCTCATTATAATCTTCTTAAAGGTAGAATTAAAAAATTTCTTTCTGACACGCAGTTTAAAGCAATTTTAGTGCTGATAATCTTGGGAGTTGCAGTTTTAACTTTTATTAATCTAGGAATCTATGGGAATGATATTTTTTATTCATTGAGACAGTCCAGCTTCCAATTTATATCTGCAATAACCTGCACTGGATTTGCTTCAGTGGAAAATTTGTCAGAATGGACGGAATCTGCAAAACTGATGCTTTCATTTGCTATGGTTATTGGTGGGGCAGCAGGATCAACAGCAGGAGGAATAAAACTCTTTAGAGCCGTACTGCTGTATAAAGGAGTTGGATGGAGGATAAAACGGGCGATTTCAACTCCCCGAAGAGTCTTTGTTCATAAATTTGGTGGAAAATCCCTGTCAAAAGAGAACGTTATGGATCTAATCAATGAGGCAGCCATTATTTCGTTTATGTGGGTCATCTTATTAGCCGTAGGTGTACTTCTTATTGCTACTTTACGTCCAAGTGAAACTCTTGGAAATGTAATATTTGAGGTGTGCTCTGCTCAGGGAAATGTAGGGCTTTCCACAGGTATAACTCACATTAATATGTCCCCTATTGCAAAAACGATGCTTATTTTCAACATGTGGATTGGGCGATTAGAAATTATACCTATAGTCGTTCTTATAAAATCTATGGTTGGCATTAGAAGAAATATAGTATAAAGGGATGGGTGCTATTTATTACCCTCTTCTTTGATTAATTCAAATTGTTCATCCTGTAATTTTTTAATATAAAATTCAAGTTGCTGTATTGCATTTAGAAGTTTGTATATCTCCTTATCCTCTGGTGTTGCTGGAGCAGTTGAGTTTGGATGGTCTTCTTTCTTTTTATGAAATTCTGTTTGAGAGTATTCCTGTTGTAAAATATCGCGAGCGGTTTTGAGAGCTTTAATTTTCCCACCAAGTTCACCAAGATCATTCATAGTTTCCTTCCTCCAATTTTTGTAATTTACCATCGATGTAATCTTCTTTTTATCATAAATACTTTTACTCTATAAACATGCCCTTCAGGCCAGTTTCTTCTTCAATCTTGCGCTCAATATTCACATGTGTTTTGAGTATTACGATCTCATTTGTGATTTCTACCTTTCCCTCTATGAGATGACCACCTATAACACTCTTTTTCTCATCGCCAAGCACAGCATGCAGATGAAGTTCGTAGTCGTCATTGTGTTGGCATATGTTACCAGTCAATGATAGGAGCTCATGAGGATCATCAAATTTTTCTGGAGTGTAATTATTTTTCTCCTTGAAGTAGCCCAATCGAAATTTTTTTAGTTGTCCAAGTCCAGAAAGTACTACGGCAGTTTTGACATTGTGCAGTTCACATGCTTCTTTTAGCTTTTTGTGCAAATCTTCATCTGGAAAAA
>CAYLOF010000150.1:0-4782 GCA_964385215.1 uncultured Thermoplasmatales archaeon | reverse complement strand
AAAACCACACAACTGGACATGATAATTAGGCTCAGCATACTCTACATCTGGACAATCAGAATAATCTTGTATAATTGATAAGATGTCAGTATTTTCTGGAACCTTTAGTAGGTAGATATTGTCAAGTATTGTATTTTCAGAGTTCTTGAAAACCTTCTCCAAAGAGCTTACATGGTATTTTTCATTAAGGTTATCTATAGAAATAGTTGAAATTACATTATCTTTGAATTTAACAATAAACTCTCTAGGGACAAACTCTGAAATGGAACTATCATCTATAAGATTGCTTATTCCGTTTGTATTTTCATTCATCATTCCTGCACTAGGAAGAGCAGTTGCAATCAACAGCGTCATTACAAAAATCCCTATTATTTTCTTTTTCATTTTCTCTTCGCCTCCTTGTTCTGCCCTCCCATCAAAAAAACAGAATCTAATATAATGTAAAAGATGTAATAATATAAATGTTGTGATTAAACCAAATGAAATAGATGTTGCAATAGAAGGTTAAACCAAGGCATATAAATTAGCCGTTCACCTATCTCATAACTAACATATTGAATATGATATTATTCAAAAGGAAATACTTAATTGGGTGGAAGCGTCCTCTTTATTAATATCGTAAATGGTTTATACAGTACATTTAGAGCCGAGAGAAAAGGGAAGAAGCAACATAGACATATATACAGTAGTTAGGCAGTTTCTCTCCTTACATCTTGCTTTGCGGTATCTGTCTTATCATTCTATCTCAATCTAACTAAATGATACATTTCTGGACATTCTGGGCGATCCAACGGAAGAATAAGATAAAAGAATGGTTTTATGTTAGTTCTCGGAAGCATATACTAGCCTTAAATCCGTTTCTCGTATCTAGTGGTACTAAGTTATTTATCAAAATGGTAACAAGTAGAGGGATTGCAATAATACCTTACCTATTACCCAGACGTTAAGGCTAACAAAATATATATAATTATATACCTTTCTCCTAGAGTAAAATGTCTCTTAAAACTGTAATGCCCTGTTAGTCATCATTATCTAATATTACCCTGTTAGATATGCTATTTGCTATAATCTTCCTACATTCTTGTGGCATATGCAATGATAGTTCTGTCACATAGGCAATAACCTTGTCTTTCTCACTAATTCTGTTATCATCTTCGGTTGAAACTAACCCCTTATTATAATTTTTTACCATTCTCCGAAGTTTTCTCATAGATGCTCTACAATTGGCAGGGATTATCCCAGATATGATAATCTCGGCATCTTCCCAGAAATCCATAAATGAACCTTGCTCTTCATTCAATTCTATATGCTTCACATCAGAAGTCATATTTCTCTTATATCTGCCTATGAGAACAGAAGACACACTATCATCTATTCCCTTGTTTCTCATATATTCATTTACCTTAATCGTAACCGATTCGTTGTCGTATCCTTTTTCAAATAATCTATCTATGTATGGCTTGAGTCCATACAGTTTAATTTTACTAGATGGCATCCTATTCTTTTCTCCTTTAACTCAAATAACAGAATACAGCATATGCTGATATTAACAGAATACATAACTCGGTGATAAGACATCCAATTTTTACTTTTCCCATAACTCCTCCTTATACATATTCACATAGAAAGAAAATGGGGATCGGTGAGATAAAGCACTAACAAATCTACCTATCCCCAGATTGTATAGCATCTAGTCTTTCTGGGAATGAAACAACAAACGATTATGTTGTAAGACATAACACAAGAGTGGATGTAATGAAACACCATATAGATACTATACAGACATACCCATACCAACCAGATATAATAAATGACTAAATCATATCTGCTATTACCAATAGGATATAGATAATTAGGTAATCCTCACATATTTCTATTCATATAACCATTCATCTAAAGGTTGCTTTGTGCACTTATTTTTGATTACCTACCCAAAAATAAGTAAAACTATTAATACTAGGGACTACAGAATAGTATTACATAAAAAAGGGAGGTCAGATGATGGATATATTGAAAGGAATAATAACCTTCGTGGCTTCGGCATTTATCCTTGCTGTTGGTTATATTGTAATCTATACATTACTGCAATATACGCTATAAATAACGGATAATGGAGGGATGGGATTGTGTCTATATATTATACAAAAGGTTATTTATCTTCAACTTCCAACAATCCATTACCTTCGTCTTTCTCAAATTGTTTTATTGCTTCTTCTTCGTCAAGCATTTCATCTTTGGAAACCCATTTTGTCTCTGTTCCACCGCCAAGATAAACAAAGAATATAAACAATCCAGCAATCAAACCAAATCCTATAATGAATACCATAGTCATTATTTGTAAAATATAGAAAATACCCATAATAACTAACATAATGATACTAAATACTCCAATAATTTTGAGAATGTCGTGTTTTTCTTTCTTCATTTTTTGTATTTCATCTTCATCAACTACAACATATTTTTTATTCATTATATCTCCCCTTTCAATATCTACAATCTCAAACCGCCAAAAGCAAAACGGCAGTTCCAATTACAACTAGATGTTTTTTCATATTCTATCTCCCCCAACTTAAATTTTCTTTTTAAAAATTACTACAAAAATCGCAAAGGCAATAATTGTCCAAATAATTATATCAATTATCAAATTCAACAAATTTAAATTTAAAGGTGGTGAATATTCTGGAGATACAACTGCCCGAGTTAACCAAGTAAATGGATAACCCCACCAATTTGCTCCAACTACGCCTTGATGTGTAAAAAGTCCAGTAATTAGTGTGATGATCATTCCCATTATTAATGATGAAATAATCAATTTATATACAATTTTTTTCATTTTCGCAGTCTCCCTTAAATCTGCAATTACACAGCATCTACTAACTTAAAAATCTATCTTATACAACCACTCCGCTTCTACATAAAAAGTGTTATAAAATAGATAAACATATAGAGAATGGGGAAGTAGTGAGGTGGTGAGGAAAGATGGATTTTTATAAAAAAATCGTTCTTCTCCATTCTCCAATTAAAACTTAAAGTATTTCTTGGTATATATATTTTTCTATGAATAAATAATATCCTTTTAAAATCTCTGCTTTCTAATACTATACATAGTAAGGTAAATCTCATTTTGATTTGAATAATTCTCATTGAGATAAGTGGTTATAGATAGGCATTAACATACTTCTCCTGTTAGATTGCTTCCTACTCTCCTTATGAAATTATTTTCGTATTTGGGGATAATCTGCTCATTTATTGGTAATGGGATTATGTTGTCTTCATCATACCAATCTCTCAATTTCTCAATATTATAGTAGGGTATAGCATCCATCCTAACACAATTATCTAACCTTGAATATCTCTTATGTTTGCTACTTATTTGGTTATAATACCATTTTCTTCTAATTGAGTAATTACCCCAGTTAGACACCTCTATCTTACAATGGTAGTCATTGAGGTATTCATCTAATATTCTTATGTAAATATCTATGCCTCCATTGTTTTTCTTTATAGGTGTTTGATAATGTGTCTTCATAAAGTATGTTTTAGGTTTTCTTGGTAATCTATCCCTCCACACGTAACCTTCTTGTCTTAAATCATTCTGTATATTATATCTAACATATGCCTCGCACATAAACCCAATGAGATTATTGTAATCCTTGTATCTTCTGATTATTTTACAACATTCTCTTTGAATTTTTGGGTTCCATTTCCATTCATAGGATTTACTGATTATATTATCATACACGAAAGTAGGATTATAGTTTCCACTATTCCTGATAATTTCTGTAAAAGAAGTATCACTCTTATCCAACATCCCCATCCCTCTTACGGGATGGTTTTTTCTCTATTTCAATTAGAGTAAGAGGATTTGGAGAAATCTTATCATAGATTATCCTTAATTGTTTCCCCTTCATATATTGCTTCAATTCATAAATCTGTTCTACGGATAATCTACCGACTAATCCGTATGTTAAATGTTCCTCCCTATCCATATTTTATATCCCTATTTTGCAAACTGGTTTTACAATATTTTAACAAAATACATAATCACATTACTCGCTCTTTGGTTTTGGATGTCGTATAGTTGGATGTGTAATACTAACTACATTAACTCCGCTACCTTCACCATCCTTTCCATCTGGTTGAGTAGATATACTATAGTCATCTGTTTGTCCTTTAACATCCGCTCTTCGTCTTCTTTTCACTTTTACACCTCCTTTAATATTTTTCCACAATAAATACAAAATAATCTTTCTATTCCATTATGAACTATATGAACCACTTTTTTGTTTCCACACAAATTACATACCTGATAATCAGACATATCTAATCTTTCTATATCCACAAACGGAACAGGTAATAATTATTATCTTATCATCACCATATACTTCTATTCGTTCATCAAGTTCTGGGTTATTACATCGTAAGCATCTAACCATTATATCATTTCCACGATGACTTTTTGAACTTCTGTGATGTATTACTCCAAAACTCGTTAATCTCTTCTCTTATTAGTTGTTTTAGATATGCTTTTCTTAACTTGGAAATAGCAATCCATTCACCATTTACCTTTTCTATTTCTAACTTATTGTTCATCTGTGAGATTACCTTATCATTTTCAACTACTACCTCACAAATAGTGTCTTCAAAGAGATTTCTTATTAGTAATGTTTTCTCATTAGACATCTCGGTATATCCTCCCCTTTTCAATTATTATAGTTTCGTCTCGTTCAATACTTTCATTCTCATCACCAGTGAGCATTAGGGATAGTAGAGCATCTTTGT
>CAYLOF010000149.1:0-4789 GCA_964385215.1 uncultured Thermoplasmatales archaeon | reverse complement strand
ACATATCCTTCTATCTGGAAAAAGTCTTAAAGGAGAGGTTTATTCCCTGTATTTGTTTTTTGCCGAGGTGGCACAGCCTGGAACTGCGCGAGACTGGAAATCTCGTGAGGATTCGTCCTCACAGGAGTTCGAATCTCCTCCTCGGCGTACCCTTCATAAACGCAAGGTACTCAACCAGTTTTACCTCAAGAAAATAAGCTCAAATTAACACCAGCATTTTTGCTTTCTAATTACTTCTCTGTCCAATAGTATGGTAAAGCATCTCCGTTGGGCTTTCATCACCTGATGCTTGATCTATTAACTCAATTAAAACAATTATAGGTACCGCAACAAGTAAATAGAATAATCCACCCCCAATGAATTGTGTAAGCAAACTCATATCCCATAGATAAGCTAAGGTGCCCGCTGCGATAATGCCAAATAGTGATGAAACCCCTCCTCTTACCCCAGGAGCCATAATTAAACTAGGTAGGGAACCCAGCATATTTGCGAGAAATGATGCCAATCCTGGAGGTATTATTGAACTATTATTGATGCCATTGATAATTTGATTTAAAATTGTATGATTCGTTTTCCCACACCATAAAGTTAGTATTGCCTCAACCGTTGCACCTACAATTACACCTACGGATATTACTTCAAAGTATTTTACAAGCATTGGAAGTAAGTCTGGAAATGCAACCGCAGTTCCAGTTAAGAAAAAACCCCAAAGCAAAAGAACGGCAATAAGAATGAGTTTTGCAATATCTTTGCTAATATTTGACAAAGCGGAGCTAAGACGTAGATTCTGTTGCAGATAATTTTCGCAATGGGCATATAGCATTGAAATATTTTGCGAGGAAATATTCAAATTTAACTCAGATGAGATTCTAAAAATGTCTTCTACGGAATCAACTTTTCTTTGAACTAAATTTCTTAAAGTATTATCGAATTTTTGAATGGTTTCATTCTTGCATTTGAGTGTTAAAATTGTGTTGTATTTCAGTATTTCTACTTTTTTAATCAGAGGGTTTGAATTTGAAAAAAGCATGTTTATTGTTTGAAACGTGTTCCGATCAGATAATTCTTTGATTTCATCTTGTATTTCTGGATAGGAAAGTAGTTTATTGGCCTCCATCAACGGATCGTGTTTAGAATAAATCTTGTGTTTAAATTGCTCATATAACTGTTCTATCTCCTCATCATGCGGCGAGTAATCCATATCAATCACTTCATCAATTTTACCTGATTTATTGATTAAAATAGAAGCAGTAGAACTATTTGCTACTGGTATAATAGTAGCGGTGGAAATCAGCAGTATTAAAATAGAAATAACGATTATTTCTTTTTTCATGTTTTTTCCTCCCATACGGATATTTTTTATAGTATTGTAATATATTAGTTTAACTTAAATGTTTTGGGAAATGTTAACATAGGACTTTTCTACATGATGTCCTAAAAATAAGGGGATTTTCGCTGCAAGATTAACTGGAATACCCCCCAATTTTTAAACTTGGATCGCCAAGAAGTACCCATTCCTGTACTGTCTTGGCATCAAGAGATGAAGTTCCACCAGCCGGTGAACTCCAATCAATTGGAAACTCTTTGAGATATTGGTTAATAGCATTTTTCCAGATTTGGCCTATTATTTCTGTTCCATTGACATATTCTCTAAAAAATTGTAGTTCCAACCAGTTTGTACCACCATGCCCGATTTCACACCCTAGCCAACTTAATCCTGTATATCCTAACGTCGCAATTGCACCACCAAATGGTTTGCTGACAATCTTCCAAGCCCAGCATTCAGGTACCCATTCCATATGATAAAATTTGTATGGATCATCAAAGAAATATCCATTAAAACCATACTCTTTTATGTCTCTTATCATATTCGAGATGGATACATCGAATTGACTGTTATGACATCCACCAACAATGCAGACAGGAAGTTTATATTGATTTACCAAAAAGGGCATAAGTGGCGTTGGCAAATTGCCTACGTTTTCTGTGCTATTCGGTGGATGAGTTACCCAAACACTAGGGTTTCCATGGCCAGATAAATATAAAAATCCACAACCTTCGTTGATTGTCTTTATTAAATTAATTGTTGTCAAATCACCTGTCGAGGTCCATAGTTTAGTGTGATCAAAATTAGTCATAATTTCCATTGCTTTTTGAGTATTTACTTCACCTTCGTACTCACTAAATTGCTCTCCTTTGTAGCCTCCAGCTTCCGAATATGTATCTCCTCCAGCTACGACCATGTTTTTAAACCAGTCTAATCCATATGTGTTTTCCTCATAATGTATTATCTTATTCACAACAAGTTTCACTTCGATTTTATTTCTACATGGCAACCTTCCAAGGCAGATTTCTGGTGTGAGACTAATGTTCTTGTCCGGTGATTCCTCTCCACTCCACTCACCATAAATACCATCACCATCAGTATCCCAGCTAGAAAAATTACCGGCATCATCATAGATATCAGCATAGTAAAGATCACTGATGAATCGCGATTCCATCGAATTGTAATCATCCTCATTGTAGCAATATCGAACAGGGATTTGCCTGAAATCCCCCATTAATAGCACATAGGAAATATTCCAGCTGTCTTTAGCATATTTAATGAAATACTTGATCTTTTCTTGGCAATCTTTGCCTTCGTAATCTTCGTAAATATCTTCTGTAGTTTTGACACAAGTTTTAATACCCATATTGTTTTTGTGATCAACAAGCTGCTGACTTATCTTTTGAAAGTTGTCAGGAGCAATGAGTACTAAATTAATTTGTGCGGAGGAAAATTGATTATGTTTAAAATCATTTGAAAGATCTGCAGATATAGAGGAAAGCAATATTGACGCTAGAAAAAGCGTCACTATGAAAATAATGATTTTTTTCATGATTATCTTCCTTTTTTCAAATCTCTGAAAGTGTAATCAGCTATCCTCTTTCAGAAAATTAATGTTGTGGTTCAAGATATAGAAGAGATATTAATCCAGATATGCCGGCACAAGGGACAACACCTATTTCTAAAGCAACAGTCCATGGTTGAGGCCAGGTTTTATAAAGGGTGAAACTGAAAGGAAGGGTGTATGGGCTACCCACCCATAGAAAATTACCAACAAATCGCTGGTTTAATTTAATTTCCCCATCCCTTCCATCTAATTGTAATCCAGTAAACATTCCAGAAGAAATCGCATTTCCAACTAAAATTTCAATGAAGTTGTATAGGGCTGTTGTCCAAAACATTTTGTATTGTCTGTATTCATAATCTGGATACTTTTCCCAAATAGATTGCCATATCTTACCTGTCAGGAGTATTGGCCCTATGTTTTCTAACCATTTACCCAATCCAAATCCTATGTCTGGTAAAGACTCGTTTTCAATAAAAATGCCAGTACTGTTTAAAGTTACGTTTATTATTGTCATATTCATAAGTTTAATTGCATATGGAAAAATCTTTCCATCTAAATGACTTATACCAAATGGATTGACCGTCCCTAATAAACTAAAATAAGAAAGACAAGACACAGGTGCCGCGAAGTTTAGTGTTAATGATGAGCCATTATCTTCCTGTGTTTTGTACGAATCCGAATCTGCCGGTAACAAATCAACTTTTTTATTCCCAGATTCAACAAAAGATTTTGTAAACGACGTTGATAACTCTTCTATAAAATTAGTTATATTTACATATGTGAAACATTTTGGTAAAACTCCGTAAGTTACATAGAGTTTTAGCGCCTTATCGGTTAATTCTTTGATTTTCTGAGGATTTTTTTCTATCTTTAACTGGCTTTTTATCTCATTGAGTTGCTTTTCCAAGTCTACAGCATCTTCCTTGAGTAGTTCAACAGAAAATATGGCAGCGTTTTGGTTATTTTTAACGGTATCAGTGGATATGACCTCATCACTTCGACATGTGCGAGGGTTATTAAAGACAAATTCATATTTTACTTTTTCTGCTTCCTCATGTTCGATATCAAGATTGTTTATAGTGATAATATTTTTTTCGGCACTTAATGGAGTAAATAACGCAACAGTCAAAAGAATAGCAACAGCCCCAAAAACAAATCCTTTTTTATAAATTTCTTTTTTCATCTTTTCACCTCTTCTATTAAATTCCATATGTTTTATGCATATTTAAACTTTTCTAAATTTATACATTATCGTGCAAAATTAGTATAAACTGCACCATAATCATCTTATGAGTATATTAATCTCTATGCATGTATTTAAGTATACTAATATGCCGATATGTATAGGATATTATGTATTACATGGTAATTGTTCCCAAGCAACAGTTAATCCATCAAATAAAATGACTTAACGCAAAAATACCTTCGTCTTTTAATTAGTAAAGGGTTCTGCAACATCCAATACACACATTTGATATAAGTAGGCGAGTATATAAAATTTTATATTTATATCATTTCAATACCCAAAATAAGAAATGATGCAACAATATTTCTAAGAAATAGAAGAGATATACAACCTAACCAAAGTAATATTTATTATTAAAATATTATAATATATTCTAGTTTATATCAAGAATGCAGCGTAGCAGCAAATTCCAATATACATGGTGAGATATAAAATGATTAATGCATACTGCTACCTATTTTTCGTTAGGCAATTTAAAAGTGAAAATAACATTAGAAATATGTTTGCTAAAGCATGCAATCCAATCTAAAACCTAAGAAATGCAAAAAGACAGCATAACATACCAATACATCCATATTCTATATATCTGGAAGCTCTGCAGTTGCCTTTTTGATCAACTCGTCTGGATGTTGGTAATCTTTGATTTCGT
>CAYLOF010000148.1:0-4814 GCA_964385215.1 uncultured Thermoplasmatales archaeon | reverse complement strand
TTGCTGTGCGAAGTATCATACCTAGTAGATTTTAATCAATGTACAGTGATTAGAGACTAAGAGTCGTATTATGTTTTATGATTGGAGTTTGAGCGGAAAATTTACCAAAAAGTTTTAGATTTTTAAGTTTATTAGCTGTAATGTGAAATTAAAATGGAATTTTAAGTCGTTTAGAAAATTATGCTATGAATTGGGCTTTAAAGATTCTCAAGTATACCAGGAAACATTGATATGGAAATCTTGGTGTGTGAATCAACATAATGAATTAAGTCAAAATGTATTAAATAGTTTATATAAAGAATTAGAAGGAACTGGAACTTCTATTGTTAGTTTTAATGATAATGAATCAATGAAAAAGTGGTTTGAGTCAGAAATTCAAGCTGTAGCTTGTGCTCATGTATTAAATACAATAGTAGATGTTTCACTTCAAATTATAAACATATCACTTTTTAAAAAACCTCTATCCGAATCTAAAGTAACCATGGGGAAAATTACAGAAAAACTTGGTAAAAATACATCAATGTCAAATATCCTTAAAAAGCTAGAAAAACTGGAAAAATCTTATGAATATTCCTACATAAGATCCTTTGATAATATACTTAAACATAGAAGATTAATTGATAACTCTTGGAGTTATCATTGGAATCAAAGTACCGGTCAAAGAAAAGGAATAAGATTTAATCAATTTGACTATGGATCTACACATTATCCTGCAACTTGGGCGACTGATATAACAGATAAATATAAACGGAAAATTAATAACATGATTTGTGAAATCGGTGGAGAAACAATCCATTTTTTAAGAGAGAAAAAAAGAAAACTAGCAAAAAAGGGCAATAGCAGATATGCATTACTAAAGTATCTGAAATAAAAATTGTTTTAAGCTCGAGGCTCTGCATCAGTCTTGAAGAAATAGTATTGATCACAGGATTTTAACGCCTTTTCTGGACCGCAATTTTACAATGAGTTCTGTTCTTATGTAATCCTGTGGGGAGGGATCATTGAAACAATTCATGTTGGACAGGAGAATATTATACCAAAATCAAAGAATTAATAAGGTTATTGGGAATATCTTTATTAGAAATTATATTTGGTGAGATATATGGGTCTTATAGAAACTGTTGTAGAAGTGGTAATTGCATTATTTATTATATACATTTTTGCAGCAATTATTTTTCCTGTATTGGGAGAAGCGACTGGGGTAAACCCAATTTTTGCAATAATTGCAATGATCATTTTGGCAGTAGGAGTTATTGCAGCCTTTCTAAAGGTACTGAGGTGATATAATTGACTGATGACGCTTTAGATAAAACTTTAGCATTTATCAAGAAATATGCCTATGTAATTGCTGCAATTGGAGGGATATTGCTAATACTAAATTTGACTGGTTTCAATATAAATATACCTGCATATTACAACTCACTAGATGTTGATGGGAAAATTGCATTTATGGGTTTTTTCAATCTTATTTTTACAGTTTTTGCGATGTTGGCAGTATTAAAAGTTGTTAGCTCATGGTCAAGTAAATTTGGCTAATTTTCATTATCTCAACTGCTATTTTTTTATCTGATTATATTATGTAATTATTGTTATGGTTTCTCCTTAGAGGCTCTAATCATAGCCTTTACATGGCAATAATTTTAAATACCTATGCTGTCTAATTGGTTATGTCCAATTGTTATATTGATATTGGGAGCATTTTTAATGGCGAAGAGTTTAGATTTAGATAAAAGGTCAGTTGGTCCATGGGCTCACTTTGAAATGTATCTGATGAAGCCGGAAAATGAACATGTAGGATGGATTTCCTGGATAAACAAACAGATGTTTAAGCTTAAGAAAAATCCTCTTGCGGATCATCCGATGTCTAGGTATATCTATGTTGCCCATGAAGATATTTGTAATAAACTTCCTGAGCAAGGATTGATACGTATAGTTGATGGTAAAGAACACAAAGAAGTCAAACACTTACATGGGAATCTTGGAGAATATGCATTCTATTATATCGTAGAAGGTTTTGAAGAATTGAATCAAACGATCCTGCCGAAACCATATTTGACAAAAGATGAATTTCTCAGTAGAGTTACACAGACATGGCGTAGAGCAGATGATCATCCATTGTTCCAGAAGGAACTGGCGTATAATATGCTTTCATGCCAGAAAGACTTCTTTGGAACAGGAGGAGTTGGTGTTGAAACCTTTGCTCCATTTGGTGGAAGAAAAACATTGAACTATCTGATATCCTCGGTTAATTCAATGCTTCCAAATAACTTCAAAAGAAAGAACAATAATTTTGAATTCGAATTTATAAAAAAGAATGGGGATGTAACTTCATTTTTAAAGAGAAGAAACAACCCTAAAACAAGTGAATTATCATACAACAATGTAGGATCTCTAGATAAAGGAAAAATCAGAGATATCCCTGTACAGATACCTTTGATATTCCCTGAAGATGCAATTTCTGATAAATATACTTCTTCTTTGAAAGGAATTGATGTTGACATACTTGATTATCAGTTAACTGCACTTGCGATAAAACCTACTATCCTCCCAAAAGATATTGAAAAATTTTCAGATCTTGCAATGAAAACCTCTGAATATATCGGTAAGAATTATTCAGAAGACTCTTTGCTACTTGACTCTTTCTCTCATCTTAGAATTGCATCTACAATATGTAGGTTGAATCTAAAGAACACACTGACTGACTCTATTCTTTCTTCTGCAAAAAATGATATTTATGAGATGTTCAAACAATATGCAGACACTTACCAGGATTCATTGATAAGCGGTGGAAACCGATTCAACATCCCTATGGACCCTATGGCTTCACATCGAAGACTGTCTACTACTGCAAATAAAACATACAAAAACGTATTAGATGTTTATAGATTGAATAAAGAAATGGGATACGACTGGATAAGTACTTCAGAGCTCAACACAAACTATCCAAGTTTAATGTTGATGGAAGCTTTACAAGAATTAAACAATAATAATCTAATCATTCAACGTAAGAACTTCTCAGAAGTTTTGATTGTAAACTATCAAGAAGATTGATTATCTGATTACAATAGTAGCATCTAATCATAGCCTCTATATTTATTTTCTATAAGAATATTTAAAAATATAATCAAAGTAAGTGATTATTGTATGATTTTGTTATGTTTAAACATAAACCAAGTTTCAAACAATGGATCAATAAAATGATAGTGTTCATCTAAAACTCCTTTTTCAATAAGCATCTTTAACGCAGTTTGTACACTACTTGATGGCCCAAGTGAATGTCTTTTAATAAAATCTGCAGACAATGGTTTTTCTGTTGAATCAAGTGCTAATGCTTTTAATATTCTACGTTGTCTCTTGTTTTTAATGCTATCAAGTTCATCCTCAAACTCTTTATCCAAGGTCAAACATAGATCAGTAACAACCTTTCTTACTTGTTCAGGATTAGGTTTTTTTCCCTCTTGTGTGCGAACAAAAAGAAAATGACAGACCTGTTGTGTACGCTGAGGATTGCCACCAATAAACCGATAAATCTCTTTGATTGTTTTGACATCAATACGTGCTATCTTTGAAAAACCTTTTTTAATAAAGGGAGTAAATGCAGCAAGGGAAATGGGACCCAATGTCATCGGTCTAAGCTGTCGATAAAATGGCCTTGTTTTTTGATTGACCATGGCTTTGAGAACATGTTGTTTAGACCCTGAAAACACATAAGTTACCAACCGTTGTTGTTGAATCACTGTTCGAAATAGTTTTTCAATACGGTGATCTTCAAATTCTGTAATAACTTGACATTCATCAATAACAATAATGATCTTTTTCTTTCGTTTCTCTGCTATTTTTTCAATCAAATAAAGTGTTTCCTTTAATGTTTTATCTTTTTCAATATATTCAAGTTTTAATCCAATACTTCCATCTGATTCTAAGGTCATAAGAGGTCGAGTGGATGTGATCACCTCTTTTAATGTTGTAGCTGCTTTTTCCATTTTAGTGAACGCGGCATTAATGATACTTGTAGCGAGTTTTTCTGCGATCTCAGCTTCAGTAAGGCATTCCCATAAATCCACATATATAACAATACATTGATCCTCAATTCGTAACAATACTTCTTGTAAAAGTGAGGACTTTCCCAATCTTCTTGGAGAATATAACAACATATTTTCTCTAGAGAGTAGGCCTTTTGTCAATATCTTGATTTCCTCTTCTCTATCAACAAATGTTTTACCAACAACAATCCGCTGATATTCAAATGGATTTTCCATAGTATCAAACATACATAGACTATTACGTATAAATACGTTACGTATAAATACGTAATTAATTATATGAAAAAGGCAGAAAGAGCGGAAATTATACAATGTAAATTCTTATCAAAACATTTGAAAATCTAATTACGTGTTTATGATTGGAGTACAATATCTCTTCGAGAAAAACATCCTGAAACTCTTATTATATCCTCTTGATTAAAATATCCCTCGATAAAGCATGAAATATTTTTGATATCCTCTAATCATCAAAACTTGCAAAAAAAGATTTAAAAATATCCCTTAACAACACTCGCATTGTAATATATGTTGGCGAACTGTTTTCCTCCCGGTATTTTCAATCTTTCTATGAGCTGCTTCTGTTAGTTTCCTTCGTCTTTTCCTTTCCATTGTTGCCTGAATATTGCGTATCTACAATCACACCTTCCATGTCACGTAGAATAATTTTGCTTTCATCTTCGTTGTAATCGGTTGTGTATATTTTCCCATCTTTGTAGACTATTCCTAGATTAGAGTCATATGCTGGCTTTTCGCCTAGCTGAAGCTCTGCAT
>CAYLOF010000147.1:0-4825 GCA_964385215.1 uncultured Thermoplasmatales archaeon | reverse complement strand
TTGGAAGGAATCTTTTGGCTTAGAGATCTATGATTTCTATGGGCAAACTGAAACAGTGTGTGTGATTTCCAATTACCCGTTTATGCCAATTAAATATGGATCGGTGGGTAAACCAACCCCTGGACATGATGTACGAATTGTCGATGATGACGGAAACGAGCTGAAATCAAACGAGGTAGGAAACATTGCAATTTATCTTGGTGACGAACGGCCACCTGGTCTCTTCAAGGAATACTGGAAGGATGAGGAAATCATGGGTAAGTCATTTAGAGGTGACTATTACTATACTGGTGATCAGGCATATCGGGATGAAGACGGATATTTCTGGTTTGTGGGGCGAGATGATGATGTCATAAAATCCTCTGGTTATCGAATTGGACCATTTGAGGTAGAATCTGCACTTATTGAGCACGATGCTGTTGCCGAATGTGCAGTTGTTGGTACTCCAGATCCTAAAGGAGTCCGGGGAATCATTGTCAAGGCAGTGGTTGTGCTTGCTGCAGGATATAAACCTTCAAAGACTCTTACAAAGGAACTGCAGGATCATGTGAAAAAGACAACAGCTCCTTACAAGTATCCACGTGTGGTAGAATATGTAGATGAACTTCCAAAAACAATTTCAGGCAAGATAATTAGGCGTCAATTAAGGAAGAGCTAAAACCCCCCTTTTAATAATTTAACTCAGTCCTCTCTTTAAACTCAGATTAAGATTGGGGACTGTATCAAATTTTCCTAGTTCCTCTGGTTTAATCCACTTATATTCTGTGTGTTCCCAGTCTAGTTTTATATCTGGATCGGTTTTCAGTTCTACGTTAGCAGGATGAACAATCCAGGTTTTCTTTGTCCTAGCGTCTGTAAATTCAAATGGCTCTCCCAGATCATATGATGAAATATTATCTTCAGTAATCCCTAGCTCCTCACTGATCTCTTCCATTATTTTTTTGATGAGATGTTTGGGCTCATCGATATAACCGGCGACCGTGTTCCATTTTCCTTTGTAGGTGCCTACTTTATCACTTCTTTTGAGCAATAGAATTTTGTCTTTGTATTTTATGAAGACAGTTAAAACAAGAGCAGTGTCAGAGTGTGTGTAGTCAATTCTCCCATCTGGAAATTTTGGTAATTTTTTGGCAAATTCCTTGATCTTCTCTAACATTTTTTGCTCCTGTGTAGGCATCATCAAGATTGAGCATGAAGTGGTTATTTAAATCAATTTGTATACCTGTTTTTGAATCGCATATGGGAAGCTGCTGGTTATTTATCCACTTCCCAAAAAACTCGTCCGTTGATGTTTGATGATTGTTCTTTTCTCATCGTTGATAAAAATTCGATAATTTGTTTTTAGATGTTTTTTACACTGTACATTATTGTAATGTTTCAACCTTTCTAGTTGTTTTTCCATTTGAATTCCACTTTTTTCATATGTGGTGGAACTATTTTACCGTCTTTTCCCTTATATCCTTCGACTGGTTCCCATTTTATTCCATATTTTCCAATCTTACTGTACTTGTGTTTCATTTTTTTCTCACCTCCTTTTATCCGGGTAACTCTGTTCTGTAGCATATTTTTTAAGGTTAATATTATATAAATATACTGTGTCAAAATATCAAAATGGAAATATATCTCCAAGATTTGGTACAGTACTAATTTCTGGCATTCTATTGGAGATTGCTAGGGAGCACTAGCACAGACGGATGTAAACATATCGGGCTATCATTTGAAATATGTAATACTGGGAATGTTCCATTAAGTTCTATTAATTGGTCACTAGCAATAGAGGGTCCATTAATTTTTATTGGAAAAAGTCAAAGTGGTTCATTTTCTGAATTAATGCCTGGTGAATGTGTGACAATAGACTCTATAATGGTGATGGGCATTGGTTCTATAAATATCACAATACAGATTGAAGATACAACAAAATCAGCTAATGGTTTTATTATTGGGCCATTCGTATTCTTATCTTAATAAAAAGAATAAAAGATATGGTAATTATTTGATTTTTACCGATAGCGATATATCACTCTTTTAGAAAAATCATTACTTTTTCTCTAGAAATAATGCCTTAAAACGTCTGATATGCATGAAACCTACCTTGAGATGGATGTTTTTTAAGTAGAAAAGAAGTTGATGTGCATTTTGGTTAGGAGGTAACATTTAAATCCTATCTTGTGATTATATAAATATAAACCGTTAAATTGGGGGGCGTTAAAGATGAAAAAGCAGATAGTAGGTATTCTGGTTTGTACGCTGATGATTATTAACTTTTTACCTGTGGGAAGTTCGACTATAAAAAACAATACAATTAACCCATTGACTAACATCATCGCTGACGATGGATGTAGGTGTAGCAATCAAAATGAAAATGATGATAAATACAGCAGAAATCTTTGTTATCAATATCCAGTAATGAATAAACAGTTTTCTTTTAATGCACAGGATGCATCTGTAAAACCGGAAATAAAAGATACACCTGTAAAGTTCAGTTGGAGAGGCTATGATGATCAGAATTGGATGACCCCAGTTAAGAAACAGATCTGTGGTGATTGCTGGGATTTCGCAGCTATCGGTACCTTTGAAAGTATCATAAATATTAGGGAAGATTGTGCAAGATTAAATCCAGATCTTTCTGAACAGTATGTGCTTTCATGTTTATCCTCTGCAGGAAGTTGTCATGGCGGAAGCAGCTATCGTGCCTTTGAACGTATGATGAACACAACCGAGGAGGGAAATTACCATAACGGTGTTATCCTTGAGACATGTTTTCCATATCAAGGGAATGACGATGTTCCATGTGTTGACAAATGTCCAAATTGGGAAGAGAAACTTATCCCTCTTTTAAACTTTGGATCCTGGAATCCTGATGGAAGTTCCGAAGATAGGGAAGCGATTAAAACCCAAGTAATGGAAACCGGCCCAGTCGCTTCTCACATAGCGGCCACAAATTATTTTGGATATTGGGGATCTACACATCATGACCCTAAAGAGTATTTTCCCCATATCATGGACGGTAGATGGACTAATCATGTTGTCATAATTCTCGGATGGAAAGACGATCCATCTATTGGAAAAGGTGGCTATTGGATTTGTAAAAACAGCTGGGGAACAAATTGGGGATATGACGGGTTCTTTAACATCGAATATGGTGGCCTGAATATTGATGCCTCTGGAATAATATGGGTTGACTATGACCCAGAGAGCGTAGATTGGTCCCCATCTGCAGACGCCGGTGGGTTATATTTCGGAGAACCAGGGCAGGAAATATTTTTTGACGGAAGTAACAGTTTTGATGCTGAAGGCGATGTTTCCATATACTATTGGGATTTTGGTGATGAAACAACTAGTTCTGGCGTTTCTCTAACACATGCCTACTTGCAGCAGGGGGTTTATCCTGTGACCTTAACAGTTACTGATAGCATAGGTAACACAGATGTTGATACAACTTGGGCATGGGTTGGTGAATCAGCAGATCCACCAAATACGCCATCAATTACAGGCCCACAAAGTGGAACACCAGGCGAAGAGTATGAATATACGTTCATAGCAACAGATGCCAACGGAGATGATATTTACTACTATATAGATTGGGGATATTATCAAAGTGTTGGGGAATGGATTGGTCCTTATGCCTCTGGTGAAACGGTAACGGTAAATCATACATGGGATGAAAAAGGGACTTACATCATCAAGGCAAAAGCTAAAGATGTTTATGATCTCGAAAGTGACTGGGCAACACTTGAAGCCAGTATGCCGAAGAACAAAGCAAATCAGGCACCGCTCCTACGATTCCTAGAACAACATCAACATCTGTTCCCTCTGCTACGACAACTGTTGGGACTACAATAGATTAGTAAACATGGGAGGGAAGAAGGAGTTCTTAGGCTTGCCCCCTAAATATGCTATCTTCCCTATTCTACTTCTTATTATTCTGAAATAACCCTTTTCTCTCGAAGGAATTTTAGAGGGGTAATGGCATATAACAGGCGGAAGAGGGAACTATACCAGACTGAACCTGCTTTTAGAGCACTTGTGAAGGAACGAGACAGGAAGCGGAGGGAGATCAATCCAGAATATTACAAGGAATGGGTAAAGCAAAATTCAGATTACCATAAAGAGTATCAGAGGAACTGGAGAAGAACCCATCCTGGGTATTATGCCAAATATCGTATGAAAAGTAAAGCAAATAAAATAGAAATCTAAGCAAGGTAGATTTGAATATCTCTTTATTCTCCTCAAAATCATGGGATTGGTTTTTTACCAGAGGGCTATTTTATTGCATATTCAACTGCTGCTTTTGCATGAATTATAGTTGTATCAAAAACTGGGGAATTAACATCCTTTTGTTTGATTAAAAGAGGTATCTCTGTACAGCCTAATATTATCCCCTCTGCCTTTCTAGAAAGCAGATTGTTAATTATTTCCATATATTTTTCTTTCGAGGATTGCTTTGTTATCCCTTGTGATAATTCCTTATAGATAATATCATTGATTATTATTCTTTCATCTTTGCTTGGAGTAATTGTATCAATATCGTATTTATCTTTCAATCTTTTTTTATAGAAGTCTTCTTCCATTGTGAAAATGGTTCCCAATAAACCTACTTTTTTCAGTCTTTTTTTTATGATTTCTTCAGCAGTTACATCAGTGATATGGAGAATTGGTATTTCAATAGAGGGTTTTGAATAACCAAGTTTCATTTTCCTTACACTGCTTTTTCGCGTGATTTTACGCAAAATCCATATTTCATGCTGTTTTTCTGCCTGTTTATCTGGGTTTTTACCATGTTATTTCCTTATTTTTTGATTGTTGACCTAGCTTACGCTAATCC
>CAYLOF010000146.1:0-4829 GCA_964385215.1 uncultured Thermoplasmatales archaeon | reverse complement strand
ATTGATCTTGGAAAAGGCAAAGGGCTAATTCCTTAAGTTATTGAGCATGTTCGTTTTTCTGATGTCATGATGATTGTAAGTGGCCATCCGCCTCTGCCAGTCAGTAGCTGACAGGCTGTCATGTATATATGATCTATGTCTGGTCGTTCTTCACGATCAACTTTGATACAGATAAAAGTGTCGTTTAAAAGTCGTGCGACATCAGAATCTTCAAAGGATTCAAGAGCCATGACATGACACCAATGACAAGTGGAATATCCAATTGATAAAAAAATGGGTTTTTGTTCTTGTTTGGCTTTTATAAATGCTTCAGAACCCCATGGATACCAGTTCACTGGATTATTTGCATGTTGAAGGAGGTAAGGGCTCTTTTCTAAAATCAGTCTGTTATGATGTTCTTTCTTTTTTGGCTTAGAATAATTCATTAATTTCTTCAAAGCAATTACAATATTTCATTGTTTGTATTATATTTAAAATCTAATCCCAAATAATCGTACCCTTATTTGATAACTGATAAAATTCATCTTCAAGAATTTTCTGATGATTCCCTTCCTCTCGTGCTAAATCATAAAAAATATTTTTCCCTTCTTTTTCATCAAATAATTCTGCTATTTGATTATATCTGTTTTGTGCATTTTTCTCAGCTTCAATTGCCAGAGTAATCACTTCAACGATTTCATCTTTATTTGCTTCAACTTCCCCCTCAATCTCAGATCTCATAACAGGATTTTCCGGTGCAATCTCGGATTTTTCAATTTTTATACCTTTATTTCGATATGCAATTATCTTTTCCACTCGTTTATAATGATTCTGCTCAAATTCTGCAAGTTCTTTAAAGAGTTTTTTACCAGCTTGACTTTGCGCCTTTGCTGATGCATTTTCATAGAATTCCTTGGCTTTAACCTCACTATTCATTGCTTCAACTAAAAGATTATCTAAGACAGACATTGATATTACCTCTAATAAATTGGGATTAAATAATATCCATCACTTTATTTAACAATACCTATTCTTATTTTTTAATATTCCAAATATATTGATTACATCTTAAGGCACATAACAATTATCCACTAGATAAAAATCTATAAAAAGATCTTTCTGCTATTGAATAATAAAATATGAACGGAGGCTAAATGGACCTTTTTATCACAACATTTGAATCGGTAGCAGTGCTTCTTGGAATAGGACTAATAGGTTTTTTGATAATTAGAAAAAGAATTGTTCCAGGAAACATCCTGGGTCTTCTTTCGCCTCTTGCACTTGAAATTGCCTTACCCAGCCTAATTTTTGTAAACATCATCCAAAATTTCTCACCAAGCAATTCTCCGGATTGGTGGCAACTTCCTCTTTGGTGGGGTTTTTTCACCCTAATATCGGCAGGATTAACATTTATTTTAATGTTTGTATCTCAGAAAAAAACTCGCCGAGAATTTGCCATCAGTTTGTTTTACCAAAATGGAATATTCTTCCCACTTGCAATACTTGCTGGAATGTTTGGAGATGGTTCACCATATATAATTTTTCTATTTTTGTTTGCACTTTTTTATGCTGCATTTTTCTTTAGCACATATCATTTTTTCTTTGAACATAAAGAGAAGAATAAACTAGATTGGAAGAAAATAATTCACCCTGTGCTTATTGCAACAATGTTGGCTGTAGTCATTAGGCTAGGAGGCGTTCAAGATGCAATTCCTGATTTTGTAATCTCAATTTTTGATTTACTAGGTGGTATGACAATACCATTAATAATGATAATTCTTGGCGGTAACATTTATATTGATTTCAAGAAAAAAGGGCAATCTCAAGTTGTCGAAATAACAAAATTTGTAATAATAAAAAATATTCTTTTCCCTCTGATATTCCTTGGTATTTTATCTTTAATTAGACCTTCATATCACATTGCTCTGATTATTCTGTTACAAAGCGCCGTCCCACCAGTTACCACAGTACCGCTCGTTACGGAACGTTTGGGTGGAAATCGGTCTATTGTGAATCAGTTTATAGTGGGCAGTTTTGGTTCATCTCTTGTATCTATCCCGATAATGATTTATTTGTTTGAAATATTTTTTACTGCTCCATAATTTGTAATTTTGATTTCAAAGCTTTCAAAATATCTTTGGTATTTTAAAAAAAAGAAAAAAAAGATTTTAGTTAGTCCGTGGAAAATATCGCTGAGATAATCATCGATTTTCTCGTCGAAAATATGCGCGAAAATGCTGTAGTCATAACCAACTAGACCACAAGCCCGTATAAGGAGGGAAATATTCTCTTTGCTTTAGTATTTTTCTATGCTTTCTGACATCGTCTAAAACGTTAAAATCTGCAAGATTTAGGTATTATTGTTTAGTTTGTAATTTGTATTGTTTTAAGCAAATATATGATAGATAGTAAATTTTTATGTCAAACAAAATTTTTTGTTCCAAAAAGTTAAAAAAGACTATCTCATTAGATATTTAATAAAATGGGTGAGGTTTCACTATGAGTAATAAAAATCAAAAAAAGAAATTGACAACAGCTTTTGGAATCCCTGTGGGTGATGATCAGAATAGTCTCACAGCAGGAGAACGTGGACCTGTTTTAATGCAGGACGTTCATCTGCTTGAGAAGTTAGGTCACTTTGATCGTGAACGAATCCCTGAGCGCGTAGTCCATGCAAAGGGAGCTGGTGCAGGTGGTTACTTTGAGGTTACTGCAGATGTTACAAAGTATACCAAAGCTAAGTTCCTCTCTGAAGTTGGCAAACGAACTGAAGTATTTGCCCGTTTTTCAACAGTAGGAGGAGAAAAAGGTTCGGCTGACGCTGAACGTGATCCAAGAGGATTTGCAGTTAAGTTTTATACTGAGGAAGGAAATTATGATTTTGTCGGAAATAATACGCCGGTTTTTTTCATACGCGATCCGTTAAAATTTTCAGATTTCATACATACTCAAAAGCGTAACCCGGCAACTAACTGTAAGGATCCAGATATGTTTTGGGATTTCCTATCCATGACACCTGAATCAATTCATCAAGTAACAATTCTTTTTTCTGATCGTGGTATTCCTGCTACTTATCGACACATGAATGGTTATAGCAGTCACACTTTTATGTGGTATAACAAGAATGATGAATATTTCTGGGTGCAATATCATTTTAAGACTGATCCGGGAATTAAAAATCTTACTCGACAAGAAGCAGAAAGTATGCGTGCAAAAGACCCAGATCATGCTACAAGGGATCTTTATGAGGCTATTGAACGGGGAGATTACCCATCATGGACACTACAGATGCAGATTATGACCCCTGAGGAAGCAAAAGATTACAGGTTTGATATATTTGATATAACCAAAGTCTGGCCCCATGGTGATTTTCCACCAATTGAGGTTGGGAAACTGGTTTTAAATCGTAACCCTGAGAATTATTTTGCTGAAGTTGAGCAGGCTGCTTTCTGCCCGGGGAACTTGGTACCAGGTATTGCTCCATCGCTGGATAAGATGCTTCAAGCTCGTCTTTTCTCGTATCACGATACCCATATCCATAGACTTGGACCAAATTATCATCTGATTCCAGTAAATGCTCCTAAGAATGCTCCTGAGAACAGCTATCAGCGTGATGGTTTTATGCGTACTGATTCAAATTTTGGAGGTAAACCAAATTACTGGCCAAATAGTTTCAAGGGACCGGAACCGGATATATCCTCAAAAGCACCTCCTTTTGAAACCTTTGGGAAAGCTGATCGCTATCCCTTTACATATCCTAATGATGATTTTGTTCAACCTGGCAACCTGTATCGTGATGTGATGACTGATCAGGATCGTGAGAATCTGGTAGGTAATATTGTGGATCATCTTGGTAACGCTCAAAAACGTATACAACTTCGCCAGACAGCATTATTCTTTAAGGCAGACAAGGAGTATGGTCGTCGAGTGGCTGAAGGACTTAATCTAGATATTAAAGAAGTTGAAACTCTAGCGGATATGCCACAGGAAGAACGAGTGAAATCAACATCATAAAAAATCTGTAATAAAATTTTATGGAAGATACTATAATTAAAAAGATATTAGTTGTTTCAGGGACCTTTTTCTTGGTACTTGGTATTATTGGAATATTTATTCCTCTCCTCCCTACCACCCCACTTTTGTTATTAGCTGCTGCATGTTTCTCTAGAGGATCAAAGAAATTTTACTATTGGCTAATAAACAATAGATGGTTAGGACAATATATTAAGAATTATCAAGAAGGAAGAGGTATTCCGCTAACTGTAAAGATAATATCAATAATATTTTTATGGGTTACAATAATATTTTCAGCCATTATTATAGCTTCAAATTATTATATACAGATTATTCTAATCATTATTGCAATTGGTGTAACAATACACATTCTCACAATAAAAACTATGAAAAAAAAGATTTGAAAACCTAAAATTTAAATGTATACATACCGGTAGAAAAATCCTGTAGTCTATTGGTAAAATAAGGTTCCGAATCCCGACGCGGGCATAAAAATATATTTTTATTGATGTTAATTGTAGACACTACATATTTATAAAAAAGAAAAAAGAAGGTTTTAGTTAGTCCGTGGAAAATACTATTGGAAGTTATACCGAAAAATAATTGTTATAATGCTATGCTATAACGTACTTTTCGTTGAGATATTCATCGGTTTTTCCGTTGAAAATATGCGTGAAAATGCTGTAGTCATAACCAACTAGACCACGAGCCCTTTTCGCCGAGTGGAGAATAGCGTTATCATTTTTTTAATTTACTGAACATTTTGCTAGCAAAAGTTCAGCTACATATGCGTTTACATATATACCTGCTAAAAACATACATAAAGCATGTTTCCA
>CAYLOF010000145.1:0-4847 GCA_964385215.1 uncultured Thermoplasmatales archaeon | reverse complement strand
TTATCCCAACAATTGCAGGAACGCCAAAAAATGATATGTTTTCTAAATGCTTATCTAGATTAGAAAGCCCTGCTCTTACAGATTCTAAGTCGTTTCCATTCCCATTGCGTTTAAGGGCTCTAATACTTACAACCATTACTGCCGCATCTGGCTTTAAATCGCCTGTTCTGCATACAATATCAAAAAACTTCTCAGCGCCGAGTTCTGAACCAAAACCTGCCTCTGTTACAAAATAATCGGCAAGTTTTAAACCCATGTTGGCAGCAATAAGGCTACTCGTCCCATGGGCAATATTTGCAAAAGGCCCCCCATGAATCAGTGCAGGAACACCTTCTATTGTTTGAACAAGATTGGGTTTTATCGCATCCTTTAGAAGTACTGTCATGGCACCTACGCCCTTTAGATCCTTTGCAGTAATTGGTTTATTATCATATGTATAGGCTACGATGATTTTGCTAAGTCTTTCTTTCAAATCATTCAAATCTTTGGAAAGGCACAAAATCGCCATGATTTCTGATGCAGGGGTGATTGCAAATGTATCGCTATGAGGCACGCCATCCTTGGGGCCACCTAATCCAACGACTACGTTTCTCAAAGCACGGTCGCTAATATCAAGTACTCGGGACCAAACGATATATCTTTGGTCAATATGAAAAGCATCACCATGATGGATATGGTTGTCAAGAAGACTTGCAAGTAAGTTATGGGCGCTTGTTATTGCATGCATGTCGCCAGTAAAATGAAGGTTGATATCTTCCATGGGAATAACTTGAGAATATCCTCCGCCGGTTGCACCTCCCTTCATTCCCATGATAGGGCCAAGAGATGGCTCTCGTATGCCAAGCATAGTTTTCTTCCCAAGTTTTGCAAGAGCCTGGGCAAGGCCGATTGTAACTGTAGTTTTTCCCTCTCCTCTGGGGGTAGGATTTATTGTGGTCACAAGAATTAGCTTTCCATTTTTATTGTTCTTAATTCTTTCTAATGCTGCGGGTGAAATCTTTGCCTTATAATTGCCCCAAGGGATAACCTCATCTTTTTGTAACCCTGCCTTTTCTGCTATGTCAAAAATATTCTGAATTTTTGTTGCTTTAGCAATTTCTATATCTGATTTCATGGTCAAATGACGAAAGTAAATAAGACCTACTTATAAATTTGCAACAGAAGTTGATTAGAATTCAGAGAAAATTGTTTTTCTACGTACCGATGGATGTATGGTTATAAGATGAAAATGCTATATCTCATTATCGACGAATTTCAATATATCATCGGTTTTATCAATGGTATTTCTTTCTATTTCCTCCAGTTCTAGTATGGTTTCATCTATAAACTTTTTATCTTTGATAGAACCTAAATTGATTTTAACATTCAGTATGGCCGAATTAGCGCCTGCCCGTGCCATAAGAGCGGATACTGCTGCGTCAGTTATCGAATTTTTGTTTCCTTTTTCGGCAACAATCATTGATACATCAAGTATTTTTTCGCAGGTTTTAGCTGTTTCAAGAGGAACCTTTGCCGCGGTTTTATATCCCTCTTGTATCGCCTGTGCCCTTTTTGTTTTTTCTTTTTCTGTCGTCTTTGGCATTTTAAATGCCTTTATGACATCGTTGAATGCTTCTGCATCTTCGTCGATAAGCGTTGTAAGTTTCCTTCTTAATTTCTCACTTTTTTCAAGTGCAGATTTGACTTCATCTTGAACATCATTGTATTTTTCCTTTCCAATGGTGAGATTGCATACCATGGAGGATAATGCAGATCCAAGGGCACCTGCAAGTGCTGCAACGCTTCCACCACCTGGTGCAGGTGACGAAGATGCAAGTTCAGAAAGAAATTCTTTAACACTTGAAGATGCAAGAGATCCTGTTTCTTCAATCATATATTCTATAATCTTTTCTTCTGGAACAAATGGATAAAGATCAGATAGCCCGAGTTTATCTATTGCTATTGTAACAAGTTCTTCTTCATCTGAGATGTTCGTTTCTTCCTTTTCTGAATAGAATTTACCTGCTAGCACTAATGCTTCTTTAGGTACTAGGCCTACAATCTCGCTGCCGGTTACCTTTACTCCTAGTTTTTTTACTTCTTTTTTCACTTCTTCAAAAGCATGATGGAGATTAACCTCTTTATAGTTCAGAAGATTCATTGAAACCTGAGCGATGTTTTCATTGTACATCATTCCTCCTGCTTGAACCCCTTTAAATTTCCCCGGAATTCTTTCAGGTTTACCATCAGATCCAATGATTTTGTTTCCATTTTCATCCTTTTTAATTCTGCCGCTCGTGCGTATCTTTCCAGAAATCCTTGAAGCAATTTTTTTATCATTTGTGTCTAAATTTACGTTATATGCAAGAAGAATATCTCTACAACCTGTAGCTGTTGCACCACTTTTTGGAACAAATTCTGCTTTTCCAAAATCAGGTGCAAAAGAAGGATCTTTGAATTTTTCTTCAAGTGCTTCATATTCTCCCTTTCTTATACTGGGAAGTCTTACTCTTTCTGGTTTAGTTGCAGATTTTGCATATAGAAATACTGGCACACCAAGTTCTTTTGCCATTCCTTCTCCAAATTTTTTTGAAAGATTAATGCAATCATCATCAGTTACACCTCTAATTGGAATAAATGGCATTACATCTAGGGCACCCATTCTGGCGTGTTCGCCCTTATGTTTTGTCATGTCGATTAAAGATAAACCGACCTTTGCTGACTGGAAAGCGGCCTCGAGAACTGCTTTTGGTTCTCCTACAAAAGTATAAACCGTTCTATTAAAATCTGAGCCTGGATCTACATTGAGTAATTTTACACCATCAACGGCCTTTATTGCACCAGATATGGCCTCGATTACCGGTTTTTCCCTTCCTTCACTAAAATTTGGTACACATTCGACGATTTTCGTCATTAAATATCACCGCAAACCCTTAATCTAGGTTTCTCTTTTAACTATTTGGGAAAGACATATGGAAACTGCAGATATTCTCATTAAAAATGCAAATGAACTTATAACTTTAGAAGGGCCAAACTCTCCAAGAATAGACGAGCAAATGAGTGATTTAACAATAATTCAAAACGGCTCAGTTGCAATAAAAGATGGCAAGATTGTTGAAACTGGGAAGGATTTGAAATGCAAAGCAGAGAAAATCATAGATGCATCTGGTAAAATTGTAATGCCTGGTTTTGTTGATCCTCATACTCATCTAGTTTTTGCAGGATCTAGAGAGTTTGAACTAGATATGAAGCTTAGAGGCCTTTCGTATATGGAGATACTCAAGAAAGGTGGAGGAATCTTTTATACAGTGAACAAAACTCGAGAGGCAACGAGTGATGAGCTGATTAAACAAAGTAAAATCCGTCTTGACAATATGTTTGCTCACGGAACGACAACATGTGAAGCAAAAAGTGGATATGGGCTTGAGACTAAAACAGAATTAAAAATTTTGAAGGTCCAGAAGAAATTAAACGATATTCATGAAATAGATATTGTCTCCACGTTTTTAGGTGCGCATGCTATCCCCCGGGAACATAGCGCCGATGCGTATGTTGACATCGTTGTTGATGAAATGATTCCTAAGGTGAAGGGGCTTGCAGAATTTTGCGATGTGTTCTGTGAAGCGGAAGTTTTTACCGTTGAACAGTCCAAAAGAATTTTAGAAGCAGGAAAAAAATATGGACTTATCCCCAAGATACATGCCGATGAAATTGTTGATACTGGCGGCGCATCACTTGCCGCAGAAATAGGTGCCATTAGTGCAGATCATCTGCTTATGTCATCTGATAAAGGTATAAACGAAATGGCTCGGAAAGGAGTCATTGGAGTAATGCTTCCTGGAACTCCCTTTTCATTGATGCAGGATAACTATGCCCCTGCCAGAAAAATGATTGACTCGGGGGTTCCTATTGCACTTGCTACTGATCTCAATCCCAATTGTTGGGTGGAAAACATGCAGTTTATGATTCAACTAGGATGTTTTAATATGAAAATGACGCCCGCTGAGGCCGTTACCGCTGCGACATTTAATGCTGCATGTGCAATAGGAGTAAACGATACTGTTGGAAGTCTTGAAAAGGGAAAAAAAGCAGATGTAATTATACTCGACTGTCCAAATCATAAAAGCATTCCCTATCATTTTGGTGTTAATCTGGTAGAGACCGTGATAAAAAACGGGAAAATTATTTAATTTGCTTTTCATAGAACGACTAAAGGAAGTATAATATATGTATCATCTGATGTAGCAGTAGGATGGAGAAAGAAAGTAAAACAGGTAGTCTTAAAAAGGAGCTGGGACTTCTTTCTCTCTTTGCTATCGCATCCGGTGCAATGATCAGCTCAGGATTATTTATTTTACCTGGGATTGCATATGCCAAATCTGGCCCAGCAGTAATTATGGCATATGTAATTGCAAGTCTTTTGGTTATACCTGCAGTGCTTTCAAAGGCAGAGCTTGCTACGGCAATGCCAAAGGCAGGAGGAACCTATTTCTTCATTGATAGAAGTATGGGGCCAATGATGGGAACCATTGGCGGCTTTGCCGCATGGTTTTCCTTAGCATTCAAAAGTGCTTTTGCACTTGTAGGAATCGGCGTATTTGCGACACTTCTCAGTCCAGGTTTCACAGAGATGCAGACAAAACTTGTCGCCGTCTTCTTTTGCATAGTATTTACCGCTATAAATATTCGTGGAACAAAGCATACCGGGAAGACACAGATAGTATTGGTTCTTGGGCTTATCTCCCTCCTTGTTTTTTATATTGTTGCGGGATTCTTCTTTATTAATCTATCTAATTTTGACAATTTTGCACCGCATGGATTTAACTCAATATTTTCGACTGCCGGTCTAATCTTTATTTCATTTGGTG
>CAYLOF010000144.1:0-4867 GCA_964385215.1 uncultured Thermoplasmatales archaeon | reverse complement strand
TACGTCCGGTCTATGAGAGCAGAAAGAGCTGGTAACAGCTCAACCTGACTCTATTCATTTAAAACGGGAGCAAACTACCCTTTTAATACAACGAAAAAATAAAAAGGAAGAGAGTTCTTCCTTGCTACTTGAAATTTTATATTTTACTGAAATATGTGGCGTGTAAGTATTTGTTCTAAGATTGGGAACTTTTGAATTATTTTCTCTAGAAATAGGAATGAGGGGTTGTTTAATTCTTTGTTCTTTGGCATACTAACTTCCAGTGTACCCCAGTCGCTTTCTTCACCAAGAGTATCTTTAGCTTTAGCTTTGATAGTGTATTCACCTTTTGCATTGTAAGTATGACTTACCGATCCGATTTCACCAGATGCAAAATCCATGGTTTCTGTTGTTGTATCATCACCCCAGTCGATATAATAGGAAACGGGATTGTTATCAGGGTCAATTGAGTTAAAATAGTAATAATATTCTTCCCTAGCTTTTCCATTGATTGTACCTGAAATCACTGGTGTATTTGGAGGAGCATTGGATTCTACTGAACCAAAAGCATGAAGATAACCTCTACCCTGGTCATAAGTTGAACCAATATAAACCGTACCATCTTCACCAATACAAGGAGATGAGTCAACCCAGTATGTAGCAATTCTTTTCCTCCATTTCTCAGTGCCATCAGGAAACACAGCTAATATGTCTCCACCATCATTATCACCAATATTTACACCAACATAAATAGTTCCTTCAGCAGAAATAGCAGGGGAAGAGAAACCAACTGTTGATCCTTCAGGACCTACCTCAATGTTCCATTTTAAGGTTCCATTAGGATAGATAGCATAGAGTTTGTTACTTCCGACATAAATTGTACCATCACTTCCAATGGAAGGACTTGATGCTGTGCCAGGTCCTTCACATTTCCATTTTAAGGTTCCATCTGGATTCAGTGCATAGAGGTAGAGATCATAGGAACCGAAATATATGGTTCCGTCTTCTGCAATGGATGGATGACCTTTTACATAGTCCCCTGTTTTGAATCGCCATTTGAGTGTACCGTTAGGATTCATCGCATACAAATAGTCGTCACATGAACCAATGTAAATGGTTCCATCATCACCAATTGCAGGGTCAGATACAATTGCATCACCTGTCTGATACATCCATTTCTCAGTACCATCAGGATTCACAGCAAATATCTTACCACCATCACCTAAAGACCATAATGTTCCAAAATATATTGTTCCATCCTCCGCAATAGCTGGAGAAGATGCAATGTTAGCATTGCGGGCATAAAATTTCCATTTTCGAGTACCATTATTTGAATAGAATGCATGCAAGAAATCATCCCATGCACAAACATAGATAGTGCCATCTTCAGCAATTGCTGGAGCAGAAGTAATATCACCACCTGTATGATATTTCCATTTAAGTGTTCCATCTAGGTTTAAGGCATAAAAATCCCATTTTCCATCCCCGAAATATAGAGTTCCATCATTTCCAATAACAATACCATCTTCAACCCAATGACATTTAAATCGCCATTTTTCGATACCTGGATTATCAGCAGTACTATACAGACTAAGACCAGTATGACGATTGTCATGGCATTTCATCGGCCAGGGTGAATCCATAGGACCAGCAGATGAAGCAGCTTTTTCATAGATTCCATTCTCTTCAACATTAGAACATAATGATTCCTCATTATATCCAAATACCATTGGCGTTATTGAAGAGATAAGAAATAGAAATGCTACTATATAGATTGAATAAATCTTGATGAGATTGTTCTTCACAGTATTTCCTCCAAATATATATAATAAGTTGACTTAAAATAGTTTTTCATGAAATGCTGATTTGTAATACTTTCAATGAGGTGAACAATATCTTTATTTAATGTGGTTGCTCATATGCTTTTGAATAATTGAGGGAGATGTTATGAATAAGCAGATTGTTGCAATATTTTTGGCGCTGGTAATATGGTCAGTTGTTATGCCAGTAGGAGCAGCTACAACATATTATTCAGGGACATTAATCGCTGACTATGATGCTAATTGGGTACCGGGAATAGATGATCTTGATATGTCTACGCTGCAGGCACAATATGATAAGGTAGAATATTATCTGGGAACTAAGGCAGGGTGGTCACAGAAGTTCCTTAAAACAGACGGGGCCGTTACGGAAAGTACATTCACAAGTAGTGTAGATAACTCTCATTTTCATTATCATTGTGGTCATGGTGTTTATGATTGGTGGACTGATGGCGTTACAGAGATTTGTCTTAAAGGTTGGAATCCTTTATGGTATAACTGGGAGGATGTAAGACCTCAGGACATTAGTAATAAATGGGATCATAATTTGAAGTGGATTTTCCTTCACTCCTGCCATCTACTTGAAGATGCTCCTTGGCCACATGATTCAAATGATTTTAGATCTGCTTGGGCATGTGGTTTGAATAAATGCCACATGATACTGGGTTTTGCATCAATATCGTATTTGAGTACACCTGTAGTCGATAGATTCTTTCTTTTTGCCGTTGACCTTAATTTTAAGGTAAGATCCTCATACTATTTTGCCACTAAACTCTCCTATGGTTCTAGTGTGAAGGCTGCCATACTAGTTGATACGTTAGCTCAATGGAACAATGATCATCTATATGGGCAGGGATTTGTCATGCCAGATGAAAGTCCTAATGACAGCACTTATTATTGGAGTAAATGGAGTTGTTAAAAATGGAAGCGAAAAGGAAAATAGAGATTATTGGTTTTGCCACTTTCTTTATATTGATGACAGTATTCCCTACAGCTTTGTTTTCGGGTGCAATCATGGAAGATACAATTATACGCAAGGGTGGTAACCTACAAATATATGCTACGCTTGGTGATTCAGAACAGATTAAAATTTCAATCAATGAATTACCCTATGATACCCCACAGAAAGTAACATATTATAGGGTTCTTGGTGAAGAGTACGATGAAGAAATTGATCCAGATTGTATGAACACACAGGATGATCTTCCTTCGGAAGAAGAAGCAAGAACTATAGCAGAGGGATATATAGAGTCACATGAAGGGTTACCTGATGGCGCGGTATTGAAAGATATTCAATCTCAATATTTGGGAAAAGTAACCAATGGAGAAGAAGTTGAACGTATTCCTCTTCTAACAGAGGTTACATATGGAAGAATAATCGACGGCATGCCAGTTGTTGGTCCTGGGGACTTTATATTGGTTTGTGTTGGTGAAAACGGAAAAATTCTGGCTTATCTGAAAACCTGGAGGAATCTGGAAGAAGCAGGACAAACAAACATAATTACTGTTAATGATGCCATTGCTGAACTTGAAAAGGGGAAAACCATAGAAACCCCAATTTCTCCGTACAGGGGTACTATTACAATTGATGACATATATCTCGGTTACTATTCTAAACCTGCAGGCGAGAAACAAGAATTTTACGAACCAGTATGGATATTCGACGGATTTGACTCTAAGGGAGAATATGTTAATATGGTCATCGAAGCATCGACCTGATTATCATAAACCCCTACCTTTCTTTTTATTTTTTACGATACCCAAAAATATATTTAGTTTATCGGTCTTAATTGACTTAAGAAGCGTGATAGAGGATAGTTAAAAGATGAGGGATTTTGGTAGAGGATTAATTGCAGGAGTGATGGCAGGTTTTGTATTTGCAGTAGTATATTCCATATTATCAATCTTCGTTATTTTCTTTTTATTTAGCTCAATAGCATGGACACCGGCAGTTAGTTTTGTTAATGATACGCTTATATTTAATAATGCAGGTGCTTTATTACCAAATGCAGTTCTTTCAGCAGTTGTAGGAGGGATAGTTTTTGGTCTGATATATGCAGCAATTTACAAATCATTATTAGGTTCGACGAGTGCTGCGAAAGGTATAATGCTTGGAACTGTATTTTGGTTGGTATTTGCAGTTGTTATAGGATACATTCGAACAGCTACTTATTATGGTATGATCTATTATGGTGCCAATGTGATAACAGGGTTTATATCTTACTTAATTTTTGGGTATTTTGCAGGAAAATTGTGGGATAAATTCGGAGGAAGACGACCGCAAGAATATCAGATTAAAAAAGAGGCACAAAGGAGTCGTTGGAAGCTGATAACAGTTGCACTAGTGATAGTCCTTGTTGTTGCACTTATAGTTGTAGTTGTTCTATCGGGGAATAGGATAACAATTGAGACCTCTCTGGATGTACCAGTTAGTAGATTTCCTATCTATATGGGAAATTCAGCGCCTTTAATTGAAGTTAGTTTTACATTCTCAAGTGATAGCTACGAAAATTGTCAAGAAGGGTTATGTTTTTTAGTAGAAAATAGAGAAATTAGTGATTTTCCAAAAAATTATAGTAATTTAAGATACAGTAATGAATTTGTTAATGTTACTGATGATACGTCGATAATCATCGATAGAATAAAAGAAAGAGAATTTTCAATTCTTGGCCCGTACGACGATTTGCAGTACCCAATGAGTGGATTGGGCAATGTCAATATCATCGATTATGAAATAGGATATTACAATGAGATACCTTATTCTCATGGGGTAGGGGAAGGAGTCTATGTTCCCGTTTATGTCCTGTATGCAGAAACTTCAAATTATGGTGAAGTTAGGATAATTGTCTGGGCAACAAGTGAATTAAGGTATGAAATATTTCCATAAAAAATTACTCAGAAAACTCTCTTCTTTTCCTTCTAGCTAATTTTTGAGGTGTAGTAACTATCCATGAAGTAGAAATATCAAGAATGATCAGATGGAGAAAGTAAGTTGAAGTGAGGCACACCCTCAAAGATTAAAGTGGTTGGGGGCACTTGTCATGTTTAACATTCATAAAATAAGTTTT
>CAYLOF010000143.1:0-4978 GCA_964385215.1 uncultured Thermoplasmatales archaeon | reverse complement strand
TTTCTCTTTAACCAGTTCCAAAAGCATCCGTTTGCTCATGACCGTGTAGGTGAGACTAAGACGGGCGAATTCAATCTGTTGAGGATGGTAAACATCAAGCTCGTTGAGAAACCAGTCGTAAAGCGGGCGATGATTTTCAAACTCTAGTGTGCAGATGGAATGAGTAATGTTCTCTATAGAATCTTCAAGGCCGTGTGCCCAGTCATACATAGGATATATGCACCATTTGTCATCAGTTCGATGATGAGATGCATGTAGAACGCGGTAGATAACTGGATCTCGCATGTTCATGTTGGGATGAGACATATCGATTTTAGCACGAAGTACTTTTTCACCATCAGCAAACTCGCCGGCTTTCATCCTTTTTAGTAGATCAAGATTTTCTTCTACGGGACGATCGCGGTATAGGCTGTTTTTGCCAGGTTTCGTCAGGGTGCCACGACCTTCACTGATTTCTTCAGCCGTCTGGTCATCCACATACGCCTTGCCAGCTTTAATCAAATCTAATGCATAGTCATACATCTGATCAAAATAATCTGAAGCAAAAAAGAGTCTGTCTTCCCAGTCAAATCCAAGCCATTTAATGTCCTCAATGATTGATCGTACATATTCTTCTCCCTCCTTTACAGGATTGGTATCGTCAAACCGCAGATTGCATAATCCATCATACTCCTCTGCAATGCCAAAGTTTAGACAGATGGATTTGGCGTGACCTATGTGTAGATATCCATTTGGCTCAGGTGGAAACCTTGTATGCACTCGACCTTCATATTTGTTAGTTTTCGAATCTTCATCTATGATATCTCGGATGAAATCATGGGAATAATCATTGTTTGAATCCATATTACCTTACCTTTCTTACGTATACGCGGGAAATGAACAGGCAGCCATGACTAGGTTCAAGACTGTCTAACTTGAGAAAATTCAAACGAGACATTTGAACTTTCACACTGTTTTGGATATTTGCCTATCTTACTAAAACTTTTCTTTTTCTGGATAGAGGTCAGTGGTTTGAAGCTCACTCCTTATTGTAATTATTTTTATCTTTCCAACGTCCATTAATGCCCATCTGGAAGAGATGCCTGAACTTCAGAAGACTGACCAGTATCTTTTTCTGTAAAAAGACAATTTGCAAATGCTTAATGTACATGCTAAAATTGGTGAGCCATTGATATCAATGTCTTACATTATCTTTACAGCATCATTCATTTTTAATTTAATGCCATCTTCTGGGATGAGAAGAATGTTTTGCATGAAACGTCTAAATAAAAGTTCAACTTCTCTTTTGATTATATCTGATTTTTGAACTATGTGTCTCATATGCTTCCTAATTTTATCCATTCATACTCCAAATTGTAAAACGTTTGGTAGGTGCCTTGAGTTTTCGTAGTGGTAGAATTAAAAAATTTGGATAAATGTATGCAACGAAGCGAGCCATGTACCATGCTTATTCTACACTCCAAACGGTAGAAAACGAAGGGTACTAGAAATCCCCATTCTAAAGGTATTTTTTAATGCATTCTGATGTATCAATTCTCTCAATTCCGCCTATTTTATCAAAATCATTATCTTCACTCACTATGGATGATAATCCCAACTCTTTCATCGATGCGATGTGAATGGCGTCCCTTGGGTCAAGTGTGGTTTTTTCAAAAATATCTATCATTTTGATAATAACTGATTTATCAACATCAACCCATTTTATCGGCATTGAAAGCATAGCCTTTGTAATCTTGATAGCATCATCTCTTCCAACCTTTTTCTTCAAAATCCACATTACTTCATCTACTACGAGAAATGATGCCGCACAGACAATCTTTTGTTCGTTTATAAGCCGGATTATTTCTCTACAATCTTGACCCAATTTTCCCTTATCTGTTGAGGCAAAAATGAAAATATTGGAATCAATATACAAAAACTAATCCTCCTCATATCTGTTCGCTAACTCTCTTTTAATTTCATTCATCGAAATTTTACCTGGACTTCTTTTGCATACCTCTAAAAACACATCTACCGTATTCTGTTTTTTTGAGAGTATTATCTTCCCATTCTCAACGTCAACTATCATTTTATCACCTACATTAACCCCTAAAAGATCCCGGATTGTTTTAGGGATTACTATCTGACCTTTTGCTAATACATTTTTAGTTATCATTTAAACCACTAGGTAATACTATAGTTAAACTACCTAATTAAACTTTTGGCAAAGGGGTAGTGGTACATTTCATTTCTAGCAACTTAGCGACTTCTAGCTATTTCACCCCACTTTATCTCATTATATTTTTTTATGAAGATATGGGGCTCCTGTGCTATTGATAAAGTAACGTTCGCCATTTCATCACTTATGCGTATTATGTGTTTTCACATATCAATATTTTTGTCTTTGAATTCATTAATCCAAAATAGATACGATTCCCATTTTTATATCAAGAAATACGATCAAAAACTCCCTGTTTCACATGGAAACCCTTTGAGTGAGAAGGCAGCCCCGGCCAGATTCGAACTGGCGCCAAGAGATCCAGAGTCTCTTATGCTAGCCGCTACACCACGGGGCCAAACAAATCTTCAATTTAGGCGTAATATGAATTCTTTTTATAAGATTACTTCCCAGTTGTCTTTTCTCAACTTTCTTTGTTCAAAAAGATTGTCTGTGTCGGGAATGCCATTTCTATGCCTTCTTTTTCGAAAGCCTCTTTTATGGCAAAATTTATTTCCTGTTGTACATCCATATATTTTGCATAATCTTTGCTATTTATATAATAGACAATTTCGAAGTTAAGACTAAAATCACCGAATTCTTTGAAATGTACTCTATCTGTTTTGGTAAGTTCGCCGCTATCAATGATTTTCTGTACCATGCCAGGTATTTTCTTCAGCTTTTTAGAAGGAGTATCATAGGTTACGCCAAAACTAAAGTTTATTCTTCTTTTCTTCAATTTCTTAAAATTCCTTACATTTGTTGTGGTCAACACCGAGTTGGCTAGTACAAGTTCTTCTCCTTGAAGAAGTTGCATGCGGGTGGATTTCATACCTATTTTCTTAACGATGCCTGCATATTCCCCTACAACAATGAAATCTCCTATTTCAAATGGTTTGTCAAAATAAATGGAGAACGCGCTGAATGCATCGCTGAGAACATTTTGTAATGCAAATGCAATCGCAATACCACCAACTCCAAGGCCAACAACAATGCCTGAAAGATCAATTTCGAGTGTATATAAAATTATTAAAAAAGCAAATAGGTAGATTGTGGCATTGATGATTTTTTTCAGAACAAAAAGGATGTGTTCACTCATTTCTTTTTTTGTTTTTCTCTCTGCGTACCATGCAATGACGACGTTCACAATTCTTGTTATGATAAATGTTGTCAGCAGTATCTCTATTATCGTAAATATAAATGCCAAAGTTTCAGAATATTTATCAAGGATAGTGAGGGTTTCCAATGCGGAATAGGTCCCAATAAGAACTACAAAAAAATAAATCGGCTTTTTGATATTTCTAAGTATTTCATCATCTAATTTCGTTTTTGTTTTTTCTGCCCATCTTGTAAAATACCGCTCAAAAACACGATAGACAATCCATCCAAGGATAATAAAGAGTAAAAATATGCCCACTGATGCGATAGTCTGTTTGATTAGCGGACTAACATCAATTCCTAACAGTGTGAATGCATTATCTATGATTTCCAATACATTTGCTCCAAAGCCCATATGAACCGATTACCCTAAAAAACAAGTCCTACTTTAAGTTTTAGTTTGATTTAATCCATTCCCAACTAAGTTTTAATTTAACGGGGGGCACAAAATTTTTACTGATTACTACTGCGTCTCAGCAGGGTAATGCAAAGTACAAATGGTTAATTAAAACTGATGGACGATGGGGTGCACTGTTGGTTCATTGTCTGATGACCGTGAAGGTTGCCTCTTCAGTCTTTGATACATTTAGGGAGTTGTTATTGTCCTATCATCTGAGATACATTGTCTACTTTGAGGGTTTCAAGGAACAAATTTATATATTATGATATATACTATAAGTAATATATAGATAAAAATTAGCCGCTATCAAATGAGTGGAAGGTGTATTTGTTGCTTATGAATAAAAAAAATAATGGCATTTCCGCAATCGTTGGTGTAATTGTTATGGTTGTAATAACAATAACAATATCTGCAAGTGTATTTGTCTATGTGGAATTGATGAGGTTGGATGGAGAGGGAGGTGAACCATTGCATATTGAAGGCTGGGTGGAAAACATAGAAACCAATTTCACAATACCATTCAAAAGCAAATCTATTAATGTATGGCAGGTCACTCTAAATCAGAATATAAGTGACAATAAAGGGGATACATATCAAATGATATTCGATGGGCCGTATCCTCCATTAGAAGGTTTTCACCTTCAATTTTTATATAATCCGTATTTATATAATAATACAGAATATCTTTTAATATACGACGTGAAAAGAATATGATATCTATGGACAAATCGGATTGGATAGTTATTAGCGGCTTTTTACTAGTTATGACCATAATAGCATTATGGTGTTTGGACGTATCAGTTTCTGCAATAGCTTCCAATGGATATTTGACAAATGGTTTTTTAATATCAAATCCATATAAATTCTATCACATTGGATTGTACTTATTGGTACTAATAGGCTTTTCTAATTTCTTAATCATTGTGCACGTACTCTCTAAACATCCTGTTGGTAAAGAAAAGATGGAAAAAGATTCCCAAAAAACTTTCCCCTACGAATACAAAGAGAAAAAGGGAATCCTTGCTTCGAAGAAACAGTAATTCGGCTTGTGTCAACTTCTTTCATATGTCCCTTTAGCAAATTACATATAAAGTAGAAGTTGGCATAATTGGATTTATTGTCAGAATAATCTGACTACTTCACCATTGGGAGCTTGAGATTGGATTTTTTTGCAACTTCAATAGCTTCACCGTATCCTGCATCAGCATGTCTTGCTACTCCCA
>CAYLOF010000142.1:0-4981 GCA_964385215.1 uncultured Thermoplasmatales archaeon | reverse complement strand
TAGCAGAATTGTTGATAAGATTGTCAAACAGTTCTGTTAATCTTAGTTTATCTGCAGTTACCATAATGCCTTCGTTGGTCTTGTTCTCAATTTCTATGTTGTTTTCCTCAAACAACAGTTTACCCTTTTCGATGACATCATCAATTTCACTCAAAAGATTCGTGTCTTCAAAAAAGAGTTGTACACTAGGAGAATTAAGCTTCGCTAGTTGAATAGTTTTAGTCACAAGATTCTTCATATGTTTAGTGTTTCTGTTTAACACCTCAAAGATTTCCTTACGTTTGGAATCTGTTTCATCTTTCTCCAATACTGGTATCAGATTTATGAGTGGCCCTAATGGGTTTTTAAGGTCATGGCCCAGTTGATTTATAAACTCGTCTTTCTGTTTTAATAAGTGTTTTACATCCTTAGTTCTTTGATCTACTTTCTTTTCCAATTCCGTATTAAAACTTTCCAACTCCTGTTTCGCTTTTTGAAGTTTAACATTTTTATCTTCAATCTGCCTTTGCGCCCCTTCCAAATCTCCGATATTCTGATTTAAATCAGACAATAAATTCAAATTTGCTGCTTCACTATATTTTAACTTCAAAATTTTATCATTTAACTCGTTTGTTCTCTTATTTACTTCATTTTCCAGATTTTTTTGATACTCCAACAAATCACTTTCTGTTTGCTTTAATGAAACACGCATTTTCTCAAATGAATGAGCGAGACTGCCAATCTCGTCATGCGACTTAATATCAACAACAACATCTAGGTTTCCTTTACTGATCTTTTTTGTCACATCATCCAATAATTTAATTGGTTTTGTGGTGGTATACGAGGCGAAATACCCGCCAGTAAGAGCTAAAGCAATTACTAAAAACGAAAGCAAAATCAAAGTATTTCCAAGTTTAACCATAGGGACAAATGCTTCTTCTTGATCAATCTTAGCAATTAAACAAACCTGCAAATCTGGTAAATATGCATATGCTCCCACAACACTATCTCCAACATAATCCAAATAATTATTTATAAACCTTACAGACGGAGATTTTTCTTTAAGACATCTTTCTACTGCATCCGTATAAATTACTTTTTTAAGAGATACCCCCTCCTCTTTTCTTAGCTGGGTGCTAACAAAATTAAAATTATTTACCAAATACGTCTCACCAGTTTCTCCCAAGCCGCTTATCTCCTCCATTATCGCCGATATTTGTGTTAAGTCAATCCGGCCTGCTACCACATAAGTTGTACTTCCGTTTTCATCTTTGATTGGCGATGTCACTGTTACTGCTGGTTCTTGCAACGATAAGTCATAGTAAAAACTTTGAATAAAAATGCGTTCATTCCCATTTATAAAATACGGTTCATCAGATCTAAATTTTCCTTCGTGCGTTTGATCAGTAGAAATATTTACTCTACCATCTAAATCCATAACAAAAAATTCAAAGAACTTGCTATTTTCACCTAATCTATTCTTCAAATTGTCTCTAATGGCATCATGTCCATATCTTTCGTCCTGTAATAAACCACAACTATAATCGCTTAACGCCTCTATTTCTGATGTTATTTCCGTTATAAAGCTATTTAACTGATTCGTTTTTAATATAACAATACTCTCAAGTTGTGCGTCTGTTCTCTCTTTAATTGATTCAGTTCCTGTATAATAAGACACAGCCCCAATTGTCGCTATGCTCCCCACTACAAAAATCTCTAGTATAAATATGAGTCTAAATGCTAATCTCATCCTAGTACTCCTTCTCAACTATAAGTTAGCAAATCCTACTACGCATCATAGTTTTATGATGGCTGCATTTTTATGATTAAATAATCTTTACGTGCTGGTTACATCAGTGTTTCATGTTTCATCCGTAAATTTTTTCCACCTCGCTTTTAATTTTCATTTCTAATTGGTTGTCCTTAACTATAAATGCTCTCTAAAAACTGCATATTATAAGCTTGACTGACATCAAAACCAGTTTCAATTTCCTCATAGTCATTTAGTATATCATACATTTCTTGCCATCTCTCTGAAGACATCTGGCCAACGTTGCTTTCTCCAGTATGTATCAAGGGAAACTGGTGATCATATATATATTCCTCATATTCCCTATCTGCATACCTGCCCGCCTCATATTTTTCTGTTATATCCAAGGTTTCCTCTTTATTCTCCAGTGCATATTGCCATCCTTTTAATGTTGCTCTTAGGAATTTTTCGACAAGTTCTGGATCGTTTTCGATTATCTCATCGCTTGTAAATATTGAATCGGCATAAAAGGAAACACCGTAGTCACTTGGTAATATCACATTTAGTTCATAGCCTTCTTCTTCCGTTATGTGGTATGGTTCATCTACCACATAAACTGTGAATACATCATACTCGCCGGTTATCAATGGTGTGTAATCATAGCTTCCGTTAATAACAGTCATTGAGTTAGGATCTATACCAAGCTTTTTAACAACTGCACTGTGCATTGCAGGCGCGTCAGGTGTTAAGCCAATATTCTTTCCAACAAAATCTGCTGGTTCTGTAATGTTTGAATCCTTTAAGCTTACATATCCTAAAGGACTTATCCTAAAGATAACACCTATTGTTTTTAATGATGCTCCTTCCCCGATTTTTACTAATATCCTGTCGGCATTATCAACACCGAATTCTGCATTTCCTTCGGCAATTGCATCAATAGGTTCATTTGTAAAATCTGTTTCTTCAATAGTTACGTTCAGATTTTCATCTGCATAATATCCTTTTTCATTGGCAATATATAAACCAGCGAATTGTACACAGTGTAACCATTTAAGTTTTACAGTTACCTCCTGTAATTCCACAGATTCTTCAACACATCCTGATACCGACAACACCAGCATTAAACCTATTGGTACCAAAACAATTAACTTTTTTTCACCTTCCATCTCTCCTCCATTTTTAATTTTCTTCTAATTTTTTTCCATTTTTTTCACCATTCATATTTCTATATCGTTTTCATCTTTTACATCATACCTAGGTGATTCTCCATATTTTTTACAGAGTTGATTGATTTCTTTTTTTAACTGAATCATTTTCAATTCTCTTTTTGTTCCAATATCATAAAATGTTTCCAGTTCCTTCAACTTCTGCTTCAATTCGCCTTCTGTTCTCTTACGTTCAGTGATGTCTTCATCTATGCCGCGATAACCCATGAGTTCACCATTCTCATCTAACATTGGTGTGCCATTGGTTAGTAAACAAATTTTTTCACCATTTTTAGTTAAATTCCAATTCTCTAAATCAACAATTGGTTTCTTTTTAGATACAATTTCCTTGAATAGCTCACCAACACGTTTTGCCTCATCCTCTAGCATAAAATCAAAAGGAGTTTTACCTAGAATTTCAGAAGTCTCATATCCAAGAACATTCTTTGCTTTCCCAGATATAAAATTATATTTTCCATCGCGATCTACTTCCCAAATCAAATCGGCCATACTAACCGATATATCTCTAAAACGCTCTTCACTTTCTCTCAATTCTTCTTCCACTTGCTTACGGTCACTGATATCTCTAAACACAACCATATCAGCCGGCTTTCCCTTGTATTCTATCCTCTCTGCGTTTATCTCAAAAGGTAGTTTCCTACCATCCTTTGTTAACGCTTCAACTTCATAAGGAATAACATTAATCCCAGACATTCTTTTAAGTAAATTCTTAATGCAAATTGCCTTACTTTTCCTTGTCAAAAGTTTTGTTTTTAAAAAGTTCTTTCCAATGAGATCTTCTCTATCCCATCCTGTTATTTCTTTTACCCTCTCCGTTAATTCCAAAAATTTACCTTTAGAATCAAGAATCATCACAGGATCAACCATGCTGTTAAATAATGTTTGAAAATGATTCTTTGCTTCACTTAATTCTTTTTCTGCCTTCTTAAGCTCGGTGATATCGCTCACATATTCGATAACGCCTGAGATGTTACCAGTTGCATCTTTCAGTGGAAAAGATGAAAGATAAAGCCACCCTTCTGGTTTTTCTTCGGAAGGATAAGGGACAGTTTCAGTTTGAGTTTCTCCAGATTCCATAGCTGGAAGTGAGGGACACCAAGGGCATATAGAGTCACGTTGTTGATAGATTTGATAACATTTTTTTCCCACTAACGGCATACTATTTGGATACTTATCTTTCAGGAATTGATTGACTTTAACTATATTGAACTCTTTGTCAAGTACACTGATTCCATCAGTAATAGCATCAAAAACATCTTGAAGGAGTTTGTCACCACCTTGTATCTTCTCATCTACTTCCGTATAGTCGGAAATGCCTCTATCTACTGCAAGAACATCAGTATCAGCAGAGCCGACTGCATCATCTGATACATCCTCAAATGATTCCTCTAGCAACTCCTCAGGAACCTCTAACTTCTCATTTGTTCCATGGTTTTCAAACTTTCCCAGTTTCTCCTCTTCCATCAACTTTTTTACAATGTCTGGTTTATCCACCATTTAACTCACCAAATACTAGCAATCCATCCTTCCACAAATAGAACAATATTTTTCTGCAAATTAAAGATATCGATTTATTTACAATTATTTCTTTGACTACAATTGGCTTTTTTCTGCTTTTGAATTTGATGAATACTTCTTTAACAGATACTTGATAAACTCTTTTCCATCATCAGAATGTGGCTTCAACATCTCTTATTTCACCAACGGCCACATTTCCATTGAAATTTAGTATTCTCTACTGTTCCTTTTCCAGAACCTTATCTATCCTCTTCTTCAACTCTTCAGCGTCCACCGGTTTTTCGATATAATCGTCGCCTAAAAAATCTCCGGCATTTTTAGCGATTCTATCTGTTCGGGCTGTAAGAAAAACAACAGGTATCTTCTCCCAAGATGGGTTATCTCTCAGCATATCAAAGACTTCCCAACCGCTCATCTCAGGCATCATAATATCTAGCAGGATAATATCTGGCAACTCGTTGTTTTTCAGCAATTCAAAACACTCTGCACCACTATTAGCAGGTATGAC
>CAYLOF010000141.1:0-5033 GCA_964385215.1 uncultured Thermoplasmatales archaeon | reverse complement strand
TATCATTGAGAATTTAGATATCATGGTGCCTAAAAAGTTGGGAGTTTAGGATTATTCCTTAAAGGATTGAAAATTGACCTCTTGATTCAATTCCTAATATGTTCCAATATCTTGGGGCAAATAGCCAGTTAATATCAATTTGTAAACATTGCTATTTGATTCTATTTAGAAAAATAGTGGGCCATTCCGTGTTAGAATTTTCACCATCTAATGAAAGATGATCATCAGAATTTGAAAATGAATATTTATAACATATGTAATCTTTTGCAGGGTCAAATTTAAAACATAGCTTACTATTTTCAAACTTATAACTATACCAATCTACTTCTGTTTTTGATTCTCCCTTGTATGTAAAACCAGAGGTAGTTATTTTCATCGAATTATTGTCATAAACATTCCATTCACTTGAAGTTTTATCATCCAAGCCATATAACAGATCATCCCATGTTCCTAAAAAAATTGTTTGATCGTCAACAACATCTACAACATCATCATCTTCTGTAAAGATATCATCATCAAATCCAACGATAAGTAGTAACCCAACTAAACAAATCAAAATAATAGCTGCAAGTATTACAAATTTTTTTTTCATATCTTTACCCTCTTAAATTCCAAGATAGAAGTACCTTATTAACGGTGTATCCTTTAGCTGATTAAAAAACTTTATGAATGAAGCTATTTTGCAAGTTTTCTTCTTTGTTTTTTCTGTTTGCGTCTAATTTTCAGAAGAGACTTCTCCTTGTGTTTATCTATTTCTTGTTTATACTCAGAACGTTTTATTTTTTCTTCTTTTCGTGGCTCTTGGGGTTTTGTATTCCGTATTTCTTGAGTTTTTTCTTCTACCGACTTTTCCTTTTTTTTGTGTTTTCTAAATAGCTTTTCAAATGATATCCTAAATAAATCTTCTACCTTTTCAAGTTGTTCTTTAATGACGCTCCTATCTTTTTCTTTTGGTTCAGAAGATTTCTGTTTTTCATTTTTTACCAGTTCTTCTGGCTTTTTCGTTCCGTCCTCTTTTTCCATTGGTTTTAATTCATTTGATTTATCTGATTTCCTAAATCGATTTGTTAATAATCCAGTTTTTTTACCACCCTCTACTTTTTCTTTTTTCTCTTTTTCCTTCCATTTCAGCTCTTCGCGATAACTCTTAAACCACAACAGCGCAGATTGATATTCATCATTCATCATCTGTCGGATTTTTTCGTATTCTTCTTTATTCTTTTCTTTAAGTTTTTCTAAATATTTCTTTTCTTCAGGGATGCTCCAAGGTTTATTTGGTTTGCCATAAACTTCAATATTTCTTTTTTCCAAAATGAAGGAAATCATAATATAAACAAAAATCAAAATAAAAATCATCAAAATTATTGAAAAAATAAATAGATCAGACATATAAAATCCTCGTGATGTAATCTGTATCATTGTTGAGAACTTTTTTGATGGTTCATAAATAGAATAAGCACTTATGTTCAGAGACGTTTTTGACCCAAAATCGTAAAAAAAAGTATATGGAGTCAACAACATTAATGATATTTGTCCCGTTTCTCCAGGAGATAATGTTAGTTGGCCCGATACTAACCCCAAAAAACCGTTACTTTCATTACTTGTTTCAAAACTAAAAGTATCCTCGTAATTTCCACGATTTGTTACCTCGATGGGAAAGTAAACAATGGTATCTGGAGAAACCTCCTTAAATTGTTGAACCGCAGTAACTTCTGCCAGATGATATTGTTTAATTGAAACTAAAATATCACTATTTGCAACACCCATAAGGGAATTGTCCCCTCCATACGCAGTAAAGGTTATCCTGACAAGCGCTGTATTGGCTGTTGTAGGTCTGCTTACTTTCACATGAAGTTCTAGTTCAACAGATTTGTCACCCGTAAAGTACGTTACAGAGTTAGGTTCAACCCATGCTTCCCATCCAAGTGGATTCCCAATGACATCTGCCTCAAAAACAACACTATTATATCCTAAGAGAAATATGATTGAACGAAACATTATTGGCAAGTATATCTTTGCAAATAAAAAATCCTTCAAAGGTTTACCAGATTCGCTTAATTTAGTCCAATTGAATCCTCGTTGTGTAAATTTCATATCTATTGTAGTTTCCTCTCCAAATTCAACAAGTGGCACATCTTCTTCTACAGTCAACTCCACTTCCAGTGGTTGCTCCTGAGCGCTAAGTACATCTTCATTTAAAAAAAAAATTGGTGAGAGTAGTAATATGGTAAATACTAGTACTGACACATGCTTCATAAATCAAACATCCTTATTCATTTTTTTGACATTGTAAATAGGAAAGAGAAATGGTACTAATCATTATTTTTCCGTCGCTTTTTCATAACTATTATCGCCAGTATAGCAGTTATTAAGAATATCACTTCAAAACCAGGTGTAGAAAATCCTCTATTTTGAACAGCTAAAGACAGATAAATTGGATCTCCCTTAGTCAAATTAGCTGAGGCACCTGCACCAGGTGACGAGAACTCAGGGGTAATTTCCACCTCTATTAGGACTTGTTCATTATGATATCCAAATTCAAAAGGAGGCAATGCAGTTAGAGTCATCTCTTTTTCATTTACGTCCCCATCTGCTAGAGAAGGAACTATTGTTTGTGGATTTACAGAGATGATCCATCCTTCTGGAGGATTGATCACACGTGCACGAACTATTGCTTCTCCATTCCCATTGTTTGTCAGCTTAATATCCCAAGAAACAGGTTCCCCGGGGTGTGTCTTTTTTATAGTCGCTCCAGGATCGGTAGAAACTAGTGGAACATATCCAGGAGTGATAGCAACTGGCAGGGTAATTGCAGGAGGCGCCTTAATATGAGGATCTGGACTGTCTCCAGTTGCTTTAATCCTAAGTTCATGTGGAAAAAGAGCGGTAGACTCTTTATTTACAGCAATCTGAAGAGTGACTTTACGTTCTAATGCTGAACCTTCTTCAAAGGCATCAAAAATTATATCTGGAGGAGCTATTGTAGCAGTACACCAATCTGGAATGTTTTCAACTGAAAGATGTACTGGAGCGAGAAACACAAATTTAAAAATACCGAACATCAACTTTCTCCCTATGCCCGTTCTAAACATATCAGGTACAGTATTAAAATATCTTACTTTTATATCAACATTTCTCGTTCCACCTAATGGGTGGATTGGTGTATTTAATGCACTTGAATCGTCAAATTCCATTTCAACAATAGAATCATACTGCACAAATTTTGGTATGATGGCTGCTGATGCTGTATTTGATTTTGGAAAAGCTGATGTAAAAACAACGAATATACTAACAAGTAAAATGCTTAATACAATGCTTGTTTTAACGGTTCTAAATTTGACCATATTTTTCACCAATTTATATTTTCCCACTAGATTATTTAGCTTTCGCCATATTTAAACATTGTTGTACATTTCTTATACTCGCACAACTCAGTTATAGTATAATAATATATAACATTCATTATATAAAAGCATTTTCTTTTATATGCATTTTCCTTCAAAACAAAGGGAGTATAGATTTATGAAATTATCATCGAATCTTAGGGATAATGCAACTCAATACTAATCGAATATGATGGACCGATCTTGGAATAATGAGAAGGTGTAAAAACAAGTTCTATTGATTATGCTCCCTGGAGATCTTTGGGTAATTCTAAAGATAGAACCATTTATTCTGCTTCATGCACTTCAATAAGAACATCGCAAGGAAAAAGCAATATAACCAGCAAGTAAAATTCCCAATACGATGCCTACCTCGAAAAACATAAAAGTTTTAATCATATTTTCACTTTTAAGCTTTAATTTTATGGGCGTAACGAATTGTAAATAATGCAGGCGAGAAACAGTAGCTATTCCCTACTCAATAACGTCGATTTCCGAATTTTCATCTTCAGTTTTGTCTTCTTTCCTCCTAGTAACAACCTTCTCCGGAAAATGAGACAGAATAACTATATCACTAACAGCATTGACCCACCTGTAAGGAACAGCCACATCAACAGTGCCTTCGACCAACGAAGGATTAGTATTGGTTACCAGAAGACTGCTAACGCATTTTTCATCCATGTCTAAGAAAACATTGCTAACATGTCCCACATATGTTCCTTCACGAGTATAAACAGGTAGCTTAAGAAAAGATGTAACTTCCTCAGCCTCAACCTTCGGTTCTTTTTCCATCATATAACCAAAATACATTTCCCGGTATTAAAATGTGATGGTGAAATAAGCGAAATCTTTTTTGTGTTTGGCTGTATTTTGTATATTTGATGAAAACAAAAAACGAGAAAAATAATTACTATGATGTCATTAGTGAACTTGATAGATACAGGGAGAAGGATTTTGCATTCTCTAGCGGACACGTACTTGGCTCCATGTGCACGCAACCCCATGCAATTGCAAAAGAGGGGCATATCAAATTTTTAGAATCAAATTTGGGCGATCCTGAGTTGTTTCCTGGGACAAAAGAAATCGAATCTCGACTAATAAAGTTTATTTTAGATTTATTACATGCACCAAAATCGGCAACGGGACAGATAGTAAGCGGTGGCACAGAGGGAAACATAACCGCCATGTGGCTCGCAAAACGATTAACTGGAAAAAGGGAGATTATACTTCCAAAGAGCGCTCATTTCTCTTTCCAAAAAATCGCATCGCTCATGGATATGAAACTTATCTCTGTACCATTAAATGAAAATTATCATATGGACAGTACAAAAGTCAAAGACAAAATAAGTGATGACACTGCTGCAGTTTTGGGAATTGCAGGTTCAACAGAATTGGGAACCATTGATCCTATCCCTGAATTAAGTGAGATATGCACAGATGAGAATATATTTTTTCATGTCGATGCTGCCTTTGGTGGCTTTGTGATACCTTTCTTAAAAGAGTTGGGCTATGATGTACCAGATTTTGACTTCAAATTAAAAGGCGTAAGTACAATCTCAATAGATGCCCACAAAATGGGTTATTCAACTATCCCATTAGGAGTACTTGTTACAAGGAATGAAAAATGGTTAGAAAAAATAAGCGTAGAAT
>CAYLOF010000140.1:0-5054 GCA_964385215.1 uncultured Thermoplasmatales archaeon | reverse complement strand
CTATAGAAAATACAACATTTATGATATATACAAATATTGTTGGAACTCAGGAGGACCTCGTATTTTGGGGTGGTTCACAGGCATACGACCCATTTGGTAATTTACTGACAAAAGCCCCATATTTTAAAGAAAGCATTACAACCTGTGAAATAGATCTTAAACAGATTAAAACTGCACGGGCAAACCGCCCTGTGATTAGAGATATGAGACCAGAGATATATCAGGATTTATATCAAATTTCACGCCATCATAGTAACCCTGATTTGGATTAAGTTACCCTGGGGCAATTTGTATATAATAATCTTAAAATATTTATACTATAATACATATTATTTCAGAAATGTGGGAAGAGGGGAAAAATTTTTAATATCCCATCTTTCCTCACACCATTCTTCCCGCATATTTCCCATTCTCTCAACCAAGTATCCTTGCTATGTCCCCCCTCAAAGAAATCAACGTAGTTATATATGGTATGTAAAAGCCATTTATAATATTTACGAAATTATTTAAATTTTGTAAATAAAATGATGTCTCTTGGCCGTTTTAATGATTCACCATGTGCAAATGGGAATTGGAAATATGTTTTTATATCAAAAACAGCCATCAACAAAATCAGTTACTTTTACCAGTTTCTCCAAAAGTCAAATATTTTCCATTTCTCTTTTCCTTCTTCAAGTTTCACAGGCACATCCCAAATAGATTTTTTTAGATGTTTGCCGGTTGTTTCTTTGTTTTCCGAGTCGTAGTTTTCGAAGAGAGCAGATGACAATCTAAAGATAGTCTGTTGGCTTCTATCATTGAGCTTGACAGGTACGCGTTTTCTAATTACAATGGTTTTATTCCTATATTGCTTCCGTGTTTCAACAAGTTTATAACATGGATACTGTACACATTGTCTTTGCCGCACCTGCAAATATGTTGATTTTATCTGCTGCCATTGACGTATTTGTCTAATGATGCTGTGCAACTGCTTGCTCGTCTGCTGAGCACCAGCAATGATAATTTTTGACAGCTTTGTGATTGCACCATAACAAATTTTCTTAAGTTTTTTAACAGGTTCAATTAGTTTTTTTGATTTATGACGTCTTGCCTTTACCTTTTTATCTGAATTTTTCTTTTGCCCATTCTCTATATTTTGGCCAAATTTTTGTAAATCCTGGACACCGGCATCTGACAAAAAAATATCTCCTAATTTATTGATTGTTTCTGTTCTATTCTATTGAAACTTATTGAAATTTATTCCTCCTATTAAGAACAGTATATGCATTGGTATAATGTGTATGAGTTTATCTCGTGCATCTCTCCGTTTCCACACGGGTTGGGTAATAGTGACCCCCTTAAAAAAGTAGATGTTTTTTTGATTTTACTGAAACATCAAAAATCCATTCACAAAAAAGGAAAAAAATAAAAAATCTTATAAACAGTTTGACACTACATTTTATAAATTGGAGATTGTAAAGCCTGTGGAAGAGAATAGGTGGTGAGGATGAGATAAAAATTAGTTACTCTCCTTAATGACTCTACAACCCCAAAACAACAATGCTTCCGTTGTTTTTAAATCTTTTGTTTATATTATTATGATGTTATATTTATTTTGGATACGTTGAGATTATTTGTCATAAACAGTTTTTGCCAATATTTGCCTGTAATTAATCAACTGTGGTATCCGCCAGGCACAAGGCTTGGATCGCCAAGTAAAGCCCATTGTTGTATCATCTGTCTATCTTCGCCATCATTGTTGATATCAAATTCATTTACATAATCTGTAATCGCAGAGCTGTGTGCCATCCCGACATGTTCTTCTCCAAGTTGCCCATAATGATAGAAATATCGTGGGAATAACCAGCCATCAAGACCTGTAGTGTAATCAAAACCCCACAACCCCATTCCTAAACCTGTATTTCCCATTGTCGCAATGGCCCCTCCATCTTCTTTATTTGTCAGCCACCAACTCCAGCATTTTGGTATCCAATCCATATAATAAAATTTGTATGGGGTGTCAAAGAAATATCCTTTAAAACCATACTCTTTTATGTCTCTTATCATATTCGAAAGGGATACATTGAATTGACTGTTATGGCATCCACCTACGACAATCACTGGAAGTTGTTCATCATTGTTCAGTTTAGGGTTTACGTGGAATGGATCAAATAAATTATACATTGCAAGAATAACAATCTTATTTTCCTTTTCTGCATCATATGGAGGAAATGTTACCAAACTAGCAGGGTTTGCATGACCAGCCATATGAATAAAACCGGCACCACTGTTGATTGCTTGTTCAACATCTTCTTGACCAGTGAGTGTACCAAGAGATGCCCATAATCTAACAATTTCAAACTCATTCATGTGACTTGCTGAAAGATTTGTATCGATTTCTGCCTCGAATCCTTCAGGCGATTCAGGGTATGTATCTCCGCCTATAAGTAGCATCTTTTTAAACCATGAATCATCAGCTGGATTTTTCTCATAATTGATAATTTTGTTTACCATAGTTGAAACTTGGTCAAGTGATCTGCATGCAAGTCTGCCAACATATACATCTGGAGATCCATCGATTATATCTTTACTAAACATCCCATATTCGGCAAAATGATTATTGCCATTGGAATCCCAATCTTCAAAAGCTGTTCCATTTTCCTTATAAATATCTGAATAATATAAATCGCTAATATATGCATCCTCGCTAGGTGAATGGCCATATCTAATGGGAAGATACCATTCATTTTTCTGGCCTTTCATACCGCCCACTAGAAGGACATAAGTTATCCCCATCTCTTCAATTGCATCTTTAATGTAAAGTTTAATGTTTTCTTGATCATCTCGTCCCTCGGTGTGTTCTGCATAGATTTCGTCTAAAGTAACAAGTATCGTTTTTAAATTGTTATCGTTTTTATGATCAACTAACGGTCGAAGTGTCTGTTCAAATTCAGATGGTGCTATAATAAGAAGATCATATTCATCTGGAAATGTAATTGGTTTTGACGGTTGTTCATATGTGATCTTTATATCAATAACATCGCTATAATATAATATGTTTCGAGCAGGCGAATATCTCACTGGATAGCATTGAACTGTTAGAAATACAACATGTTCTTTGCCATCTAACCCTGTACTGGTTCTATAAGTATATGATGATTTAGGATATACCTCAGAACTTGAATATATCTCACTTGATTTCACCTCCGTTCTAACTGCATTTTCTCCATCGACAATTGGTTCAGAAGCAGGCCTAATCTCCTTTGAAAGAACCTGCTCTTTTATTTCAGAAAACTTAACAGATACATCTTTAACAGTTGAAGTGAAAGGAAGAACATATACTTTTGTAATCTTTGGTAAAACTGGCTCTCCTGGCTCCATTATAAGAGAGGTAGCCTCGGTCAGTTCCACAGAAACGTATTCCTCATATTCAGACACGGCAGGTGTAGATAACATGAAAGAATCTGTTTTTTTAATTATCATCTCTTCATGTGCATTATGCAAAGCAACAGCCCCAAGTCCACTTATGATCAAAACTCCTACTACGAATATTGGTAATATTTTATTCATATTTTTAACTCCTATTGATTATAATGGAGGTTACAAATATAAAGCTTTGTAATAAAAACGGGAATTTTATTGATTTACCCTAACTGCCATCCCACCCATATTTGAATACCCAAGTGATGTAATCATCTCCCTCCCTTACAAATACAGGTGCAACGTTGATTTCATTTTTTCCATCATTGTCACAATCTCCAATATTCAAAACTGCTAAAAATCCATGTGTTTGATCAAGAAGGGCTTCCTCGATATAGGTTGTTCCATTCCACTGTAAAATATGTACTATGTTAGTCCCTACACAAACTTCTGGTATTCCATCACCATCGACATCTCCAACATCAAGAGCTTCAATGACTCCCTCCTCACCTGGCCACTCTTTCTCAAATTTTTTTTCATAGCCAGTTCCATTCCATTCAAAAATCGTGAGTTTCCCAATGTCAGGAGAATTGTATCCGCAGTTGTTTCCAATATGAATCTCATCTTTCCCATCATTATCGCTATCTTTGCAGACACTGGAAAAAGGATAACTATCATAAGTTTGTGTCTTTTCAATTATGGTGGATTCAAACTCTTCAGTCTCTTTGTTCCAGTTCAGAACTATCACCTTTCCTGCTGAACAACAAACTATCTCATTTTCACCATCTTCATCTACGTCACCCAAACCAGCCATATAAACATAGCTAGATACCCCTGGATCATCCCACTCTGCTACCTTTGCAAGTCTCCAGCCATTCCATTTAAAAATTACAATTTCCGGAATCTCTTCATTCCCATGCCAAGTTGGACCACCACTCATGATTAACTCGTTTTGTCCGTCGTTGTCACAATCACCAATGTAGCAGTCAGCATTTCCACCTCCATTCTGAAAAATCCATGGATTAAATCCGATAATTCTATATTGCCCTGCAATCCACTTGTAAACAGTTGTGTACCATGTTGCTGCAATCTCATTTTTTCCATCACCTGTTAAATCACCGATGGCAAACCCCCCAGCATTTGGCGGATCACGGGCTTCTGAATTTAACATTTGATTTAGAAGGAGAAAATAATAAAATGGACTATGGAGAGAATGTGTTTCTTCATAGATTTGTTTTTGACTGTTCCATTCCATAACAGCTAATGTCGAATCTCGCCCACCTATAAGCAATTCATTCTTGCCATCGCTATCACAATCACCAATAGGTTGTGGCCCCTCGTATCGTCCACCTTGCCAACCGGGTCCATAATTGTGTTGCCATTGAACACTATATTCCCCATTATGGTTAAGTATTCCAAGAGTTTTACTCTCGTTGACAACAGAATTGTCTTCATAAGCACCAACTATTGCAAAATTAATTAGAAACAACATAAGTACAATTAGAGATACATTCAATTTTTTGTTCATATCTTTTATCCCCATTACTTACAATGCATCAGATAAATATAAATCTTTGTACTAAAAATGTATAAAAAATATATAATTGAGGCTGGCTATTAATTCCATTTTCAACGTTTATTCATCATTTCTTTGT
>CAYLOF010000139.1:0-5063 GCA_964385215.1 uncultured Thermoplasmatales archaeon | reverse complement strand
ATGGTAATTGGGGCAGCTTCTTTACTCATTCCCAAAAATTCAAGTGCAGGTTCTAAGATGTTGTTCAATTGAGTCATTATCCCTGATTTTTTCAATAGTTTCATTAAAAGTAAAAGTCCTAAGATAATGAGAAAGATCATCAGATAATTCTTGCATTCCCTTAGTATCCAATAAACAATTGATGAATCGGTTTTTCCTGGGCTCCATAAAATAGTGGCGAGGTTTTGATGTGCATTAAACAAAGTATAAACGACATACAAAATCCATCCTAAAGCAAATGCTCCCAAAAAACGTAGGGAAAACATAAACCACAATCTCACTCCTGCCCTTTGAGCAATACGTAATTCTATTGGGAGTGTATGGGCAACGAGTATCATAGTGCTTAAAACAGTCACCTGGGCAACAGTATAGGAATTTTGCATTGCCAGTGAAAAGAAGACTATCAATGCCCCATAAATATTGGTGATCATCGCTGTAGCCCAAACAATCCCGAGCTCCCCCGGAAGTCCAACTATGCTCATGGCTGGTGAAAGAACGTCCCCTACGATTTCTATCATTCCAAACTCTTTGAGTAGTCTTACAATAATACTAATTGGAATCATTATCTTAAGGAGAGTAAATGTTGTAAGTGATGCTTCTTTGAATGTGTCTTTGATTTCCGATATGATTTTTCTCATTCGATGTCTTCCTTTTTAGATAGATAGTATATCCCAACAAAGAGTAGTGAGATTCCCATGATTTGTATCAAAGTTAATTGCTCTTCTAGAATTAAAAAACCTAAAATGGCTGCAAAGAATGGTGCAGAAAGCTCAAGGCCAGATACTTGTGCTACCTTGATGCGTTTTAACCCTTCGTAATATAGAATTGTTCCTATGCCGACAACGACTCCCACTAGGATTTGATAGATATTGGTAATGCCGATTGTAGATGTCAAGCCAAGGTAAATCACAAGGAATACCGATGCAAATAAGAATCTATAAAATGTAATGACACCTGCATTCAGGTTTTTGAGATATTTTCTTACTGCAATGGCTGTCGTAGCCCAAGCAATTGTAGCCATAAGCACCAGCAGATCTCCAAATGTTCCAAACTTGAACATTGCAAAATTCTCAATTGTTTTTGTTGTCACCAAAAATCCGGATATCATCATAATTGAAATTCCAACAAAGTCAAATTTTGTTAGTTTGTCACTTTTGAGAATTAAAAATCCTATCATAATTATGAAAATCGGTTGCATATGTCCAATTAATACTGCGTTGATTACAGGGATTTGTGTTAAGGCAAAAAAATACAAAAGGTCTGCAAAAAGTGTCCCCGCTATTGCAATATATGCCAATGTGGAAAATTGTTGTTTGTCTATTCTAAGCTTGGCATTTCTGGTTAACCCTATATATATTAGCGCTGTCAATGTCACAAAGATTGCTCTTACTGCTGAAGTTTGGATAAAATCTGGGTTTTGTTGATATGCTAATTTTGCAAGTACGGGTTCTATAGCCCACATAAGGCTGGCAAACAATACAGCCAAAACGCCAATATGCTTAACATTCATTGTTTGATTGAATCTGCGATAAACTTAAATTTTTATGCATAGTGGTGCAAAATCTAAGGGTACATTAGATTCCTTTCCCAACTACTTTAGATGTCCATAATCTTGCTGTTGACAAAATATTCAAATTTATATTCTGTCATTTCTCCAGTCTTTTTATCTGGGATAGGCATCAATCTTGCTGAAAGTGGCTTGTTTAATTTAATGGAAAGTGATGCTATGTCCAATAAAAGGGCATACAGTTTTTTTTCTGATACATCACCCGGTAACGGTATGGTGTCAAGTCCAGTACCACATACGGCGGAGTAAAGAAGAAGATCAGTAATGTTATATGTTCTTTCAATATTTCTTTTTGCAAGGCCATAATCCTCAAGAACTGGTAGCATCAAACCAGAATATCCACATTTTTTAACATCCAATTGTCTTAAAGTCTCGGTAATCATCTTGGCAATTGCTAGTGTTCCTGTTTCTCCAAACTTTCCTAGACCTAACTTTTCAAAAGCGTAAGCTATGCTTTCGTCAGGTTCAACCGAGGTACTGATAGAAACATCAATGCCACCATATTTAACGCTCTCTTTTTTGCTAATATGTTCTGCTATTTTCTCAATTTTTTTATATTTCTCTGTTAAAGCATCATTGAGATAAAGTGCTGCCGTTTCGATGTTTTTAGATTTGGAAAATGCCTTGTAAACCAGATCGCTATTTTCGGTTCCAATAGCAAAAGATGTCTTCCCTTTATGATACGATGATGGATAAAACGGGCATCCTGGTTTTGTATTGAACAGGGCAGCAAATCGCAAATTTGCAAAACCATCCTCTCTTATTTTAGATAGTTTTATTATCAGTTTAGCTGTTTGTCTTGCTGCTTCATAGTTAATTTGCTTGTCATCAGATATAAGAGTCGTACAAAACCCACGGGATGTACTTTGAATAATATCATATATTAATGGGATGTTTTCCGTGTTGTATGTTGTACCAATGTTGAAATAACCAAGATTATACTTTTGTGTGGATCTCTCCAAATCCGTTACTAATTTTATAATCTGTTCTTTAGATTCGAAATATTCTTCCCATGGCTGAGTAGTCGCCCGGATTGTTTGAACAAAATAACCTTCTTTTTCAAATATCTCTTTAGTTTCGTTAGTGAAATCAGCAATTTTTCTGAATTCTTCCTCTTTAAATGGAGTTTTAAGGTTAAAACCAGTAGTGATGGTTCTTATTTTCATATGCCACTCGTAAGTATTGCTCTACTATTAAAAAAGAGTTGCTTTATCCATGTGTTTTCGAACCAGTGCTTTTATGGTGCCGGATGCTCCCAGAGTTTTGATTTTTACCTTGCTGGAAGAAATGCTATCAATCGATATCAAAAGCTCTATTGTATTTCCCTTTTCAACGTGATTGCATCTGACTATTCCTTTTTTCCCGTCAAATCTAGTTAGATATATGCCCATTTCCTTGCAATTTTTGTTAAAAAGATGTCTGCAATGTTTTCTAATTTCACTAATTACATCAGCCCGCTTTATTTGCATATTCTTATCAGATGGCTGAATAGCAAACCCAATGTACCTTCGTCGTCTTCCCTCTTTAATTATGGGCCACACCTCAAAAAAGATTGATTTATTATTCTGATTCTATGCGAGGCGCAAGCAAGTATCTTACATGTCCCTTTTTATCCGCAATATCAAACTCAACTTTGACAGGATTGTCATTGCCTAGATAAATAGTTATCGTATCTTCCCCTTTTACAGGTTTTATCATATTGCTAAAATAGTCAATTGAGAAAAGACTTTTGTACTTGCCTTTTGCAGTTAGTTCAACAAGTAAATCTTTTGGAAGTTTGAGATTCACTGTATCAGTATCGCCCTCAGCAAACAATTCAAAATTATCATTAGTGACTGTTACTGCTAGATGATCTGAAACTGCTTCTGAGGCGCGTACGCCTCGACTGATTTCAGATGCTTTAATTACTGCTTTTGCGGGTAAATCTAGATTAGGCATTTTTGGATCAGGCATACCTGCTGTATCTATTAAGGACATTTTTCGAACAAGGTTTCCCATCCTAATTATTAGCCTATTCGCTTTTTCATCATGCTCAAGGGATACAATGTCTCCAGATGTTGAAAGCCGCATTATTCCAGCTAACTTATCCATGTCTATCCCGAGTTCCATATCGTCTGCTTTGTATTCTTCAAAGGCCTTGCTATCTATTTCTAAGTTGATCATAGCTACATGTGCAGGGTCAACGGCCTTCAAAGAGATTCCTTTGGAATTAATGTTAAACTTTACCTCACTAACTAGTGGAGACGTTACGTCAATTATTCCCTTAAGCACCTCTGATTTCACCTTGGCATTAAACATATTTCCAATCCTCCCCAATTAACACATTATAGGATATTATTTCACATAGAGGAATGCACTTTATGTTTATAACGGTGACGGTATTTCAGATTAAGTAGCCTTCTAATCTTCTCTCCACTTGTGTCCACATTTGGTACAAGTATAAAATCTGCTTTCAGGTTCGTCGCTGCCTCTCATTTGTCGTAGTATCCAAAATGCTTCGTTATGCCCGCATTTGGGGCACCTAATACGTGTTTTAGGAAGGACGTTCGTGTCATTTTTATTCTCAATAATTGTTATTTCCCTTTTTTTCTGCTCGCTTAAAACTACGTCGCTTCCGGTCCTTTTTTTCTCAAATCCGCATTTTCTACAAACAAAAACATCGCCTTTTGGGTACATTAGTGCCTTACATTTGGGACAAAACATATCATTAAATCCTCCTTAAAACGTCTTGTATCACATAATCATGATCAAACGACAATTTAGGTAAATTATCTATATTAAATTTTTTTACATCACTTGCGTCATCGCCACTTTTCATATTCCCACCGCGTATCTCTAAGGTATAGACAATTGTAATAGTATGACCTCTTGGATCTCTCTTTGGATCAGAATAAACTCCAACAAGCCGACTTATTTTTGTCTTTAACCCCGTCTCTTCAAATACTTCTCTCACTACTGCATCTTCAGTTTTTTCACCGTATTCTACAAATCCTCCAGGTAATGCCCATTTTCCCTTAAAAGGTGTATTTCTCCTTTTAATTAAAAGAATCGTCCCATCTTCCAATATGATTCCATCGACGGTTACTTTTGGAGATTTGTGATTCATAGGCTGGAGAGAATACTATCCCTTATATATAATGTTTAACGAAGCAAGCATTGTAACAATTCATGTTCACCAAATTTTGATAGCTTCCCCAATTTAGAAGATTTTTTAAAACCTTCGCATCGATTCCCAAAAAGATGGCAATTCCTTTTGTAATTCAGACTTCCAAATAGTAAATGTAGAATCGTCAAGATATTCCATTTTTTTACTGCTTCTAATAATTTTAGTGCGATTATATTGTTGCATCCCTTCATTTTTTCTCAACTGATGTCACCCTCCTATTTTAGGAAAATATACAATGGAAACATGCTTTATGTATGTTTTTAGCAGGTATATATGTAAACGCATATGTAG
>CAYLOF010000138.1:0-5140 GCA_964385215.1 uncultured Thermoplasmatales archaeon | reverse complement strand
ACTTATTTTTTGAACCTTTAAGGTTAAATATGCTTTTGCTGACAGAAACTTGCATAATAGTTTGAAGACTATGGTTAACTCAAGTTAAACTTGGTATTTGGTCTGAACTGCTTAAATCTACGAGATTCTAAGAGCTGCCAAAAGTTCTACACTACACCAAAAATTGATTGACCGTTAAACATTTAACAAAGAATAAGATTGCGTGTATCAATTGCGGACTGGTTCATGAGTTTGAGATATATCGGAGAAGGAATTGAATACAAGGATGACAGTATTTATTTCATCGAATCTGTATTCATCTCAAGTCTGTAATCCTTGATTTCGATACTTTAGTATCTCTTTTACATCAATTTAAAAAGAATTGAAAATCAGGCAGAAATGCCTGACTCATTTTACAGATTTAATTTTGTAATGCTAACTAGTACTCCACTTCAAACTTCCACCAAGCCTCAAGAGCTGTTTCATCATCACAAACAAGAACATCACCATCTGGATCCCTAAACGCTGCATAAACACGATAAGTACCATCACCATATGAAAGATCATTTGTATTTACAAGACCATTGAAAATCGTATCAAGACCCAACTGCTGACTAATGTTGATGATTCTTGGAGAGGTCTCGTTGATTACATCTAAATCAACAACCCATGAAGTTGTTGATGTATTGTAAAAGTGTATCTGCATGAGCAAATAACCAGAGATATTAGTAGAACCAGTATTCACTATCTTTGACTGATGACCCGTATAGAACTGGAATATATCACTCTCGTTATAATAGGTATCATCGCTGACATTAATCTTCCAATACCACCACTGACCATTAACTGACGCATTGGATAATGTCTGGCGATATGTACCATTGCCTACGCTGTTATTTGTTCCGAACTGTTGCCATGTGACGCTACCGCTGATATTATCCGTCCAATACCAAGTAATATCCAAAGAGTCGTTATTTACATCTGAAACAGTAATGTTCAACACGGGTGAGATAGATACATTTGTTGTACCATTCGCAGGTATAGGATTGTAAATACTCGGAGGTTCTCTAAGTGTATATGTTACTCTGATTACAGGGTTTTTACCATAAGCAGTAGGTGTGGGGAAACCAAAAGGCGGGGTGTCTGCTTCGACATCGAGATCAAGGTAAGTTATATTGTTCCAGTTCCAACCCTCTGGAGCTGACTCATCATGGGTGATGTCAAACCATTGTGACCAGTTTGCAGTAGTACCAAGATCAAATGTATAGTCACTACCATCGGTTCTGCCATCGAAAACAGGTCGAAGATAAATATCTGCTGCTGAACCACCGGAATAATACCCTTTCATTCTCATTTCCACTTTGGAGATAATACCAAGATCTGTGCCATTGCATTCATTGCTATTGCATAGTTCAACATCGCCATCACTTGTTGTAGACGCATATGTCGATGTAATTATATCAACCATTTTATCAGGATTTGTAGCCCAAGCCTCTTCTCTGTCATAGCCGTCGAAATAATAACTAACCTGAGATGCATCATACCAATGCAACCTTGTATGTTTCGACTGGTTAACATTTAGTGTTCCGATTTTAATCCCCAAGATTACAGGTGCATTATACTCCCCACCCCTTGATTTAACCTGGACTTTGTAATCGAGATTGCTGTTCCATTTCAGATAAAGTGTTTTTGTGCAGTTATCTGAAATGTTTTCACGGATTTCAAAAAACGGTAAAGGTTCGTATCCACACACTACTGTTTCATTCAATGTCTCATTCCAGCAATAGACTGGTATTGTCATATTTGTAAACGACATATCAAGTGTTTCATTCAGGTAATAAATTGTGTTGTTGATTTCAATATAGTCGTTCTCCTGGGTCATATCAATCTGTATATCATTTATCTCCCAAGCGAAACCAAGATTATATGGTATGGCATCCCCAAGATTTTTGATATATGGTATAATTGTGAGATCATTGTCATCCAATCCAAGATGGTACCGTACTGCAAGACGGAAATCATAACCGCCATAGTTGAGATCCTTCCAAAGAGTAGCGTTTACATAGGTACTGTTGTCTGTGTCAATGTTTTTATTGAAACCAGATAGCTCATCGGTCCGGTAAATCAGGTTCCACTCATCATTATTGTAGTATCCAAGCATCAGAACATTATGACTCCAATATTCATCATAATGATTGGTTAGCTGTATGCCGCTACTTGTGTTGAAATAATACGAGTCAAATTTATTCCATATATGTAGAACACTATTATCATCAAGAAGTTCATAGCCGATGCATGGTGTTATGGGTCCTGGTGGATCAGTTATGTTAATGGCTTCATTCCTAACAGCTTCAGTGTAGCTGTTTTTTATTGTTGAAATGCTTATGTTAGCAGATGCCGATACATTGAAGCAATAATCCCTCGTATAACTACTATTCCCTAAAATATCGACTGCCCATATATAGTAATTAAATATTCCACCTTGCCATGTATCATTGAAAACAAACTCATAAGAATCATTGTATATATTATCCATAGTGAAATTATCTGTAGAACTATCTGGGTAAGTAATGTTGACTTTTACATAATCAATATCGTTTGCGTTATGATATACATCAGCGGAGACTGTTACATTATAGCCAAATCCAACAGTGTCAGGGGAATTAGTGACATTTTTTATCACGGGTAGTGTTCCATTGCTACATAGGATCTGGAAAGATCTGCTTGTATCTGATGCTATACTATAGTTATAATAAGATTGAGTCAACATGTCTATCGTTGTATCATTTTCAATATCGTACAAAATCATTGTATTATACTCACTTTCTTTATCAGTTGTATAGTCCCATGTGATATTCACAGTTGTATTATTGGACCCTACTGGTTTCCAATATGTTGTTAGATTCCAGGTCTTTTCAATATCTGCTCCATATCGAATATCTTTGGACAAACTGGAATAAATACCAGATAAATTATCATTAAACCATGCACTAATATAGGGTTCAGGAGAGCAAGGAGGTGTTGGTGCATCATAATCATCGGCAGGAGAACCATCATTAGCATTCTCATTCTCACCGAAAAATAATCTACAGGTTGAAGCATCACTATAATTAGAGGTTATTGTTAGTTGAGCTGCCCACAGTTGTCCATCGCCACCATCTTTGCCGCCTCCATCAGAGTCACCGCCAAAAATAACGGAAGTGCCATTATAAAGTAAAGTACACTCTTTGTATGCATACATCCAGTAACCATATCCTGGTCTGATAACGTCAGCAAAAAAATATTGCTGATCATTTTCTTTCCATCCAAACAAACAATTAGTAATAATATTATTAGTTACAGCAACACTCCAATTGTAATAAATATTATTATATTCAACAATAATGTCTTCTTTATTAACATATGAGTCAAAAGGTAAACTAAATATTGTCCAGTATTGGTTTAAATCAGATATTTTATCGTCATTAAGAGAAGAACTATTAAAATGAAGATTACAAGAGACTTTTCCAAAAATCCAATATCCATATCCTGGTTTTAGAATATCTGCAAAGATGTAAGATTGATTTATTTGATCCCAACCGAATATATAATCTACTATGTAATCATTTGAAACAGCAGCATCCCAAGAATACTCGCTTCCATTATATCTTATAATAAGATCAGTTTTATTTATAGATTCATTTGCTGGTAATGAAATTAAATTCCAATAATTATCAACAAACACCTGGTAATCAATCATAAAATATGAGACAATTGCAGCTATCAACTCACATTCAACCTTGTTAGTTTCATTATCGATATGGACCAATACATCACCCTCTGTATGATCATTTCCATCTCTATGATATCCTTCATAAGGCCATCTTGAAAACTGCAGTACAGAAATCTCATCAACTGTTTCATAAAATACCTTACTATCTTCTCCACCGACCTCATCGGATACTTCCCAAGGCAAACCTGTTTTACCTGTATAATTAAAAACATCTGCAATATCAGAAATTATAGTACGTATACTTGAATTATCTGATATTAGTTCAAAAGGTAGATCATCCATCCAACCTAAATCATAGGAATCATGTCCGTAATTACCTGGGTTAAAAACATATTTTATTTCTTCATCACCGTTAATACAATACTCATCTACATAATCTTTTGAACCTCGGAAACCCCATTCTTCACCGCCAAATGCAATAAACTTCAAGGTATGTCTAGGGATAATATTATTTTCCTTGAAATACTTAGCAATAGCAAGCATAGTAGCTACTGAATTATCCTCATCAACTGCACCCTGATTCCACCAGCAATCATAATGAGCACAAACAATACTAACATTATCAGAATCTGAACCATTAATCTGACCAATAACATTATAGGAAGTAACATCCTCCCATTGCCAGTTATTTACAAAAGTAGCCTCCACATCATAATCTTCATCGTCAATGTAACCCAAGATCCAATTGCCGTCACTACCATTAATACTAAATCCAGGTTCATTAAATTGTTCAAAAATATTGTATCCAAAAGAGGGTAACATAAAAATTGTATTATCAAAATCTATATCTGTGACGATAAATCCTTTACATCTTGTTAAAAGAAGTGCTGTAATAAAAGTCGTAGAAATAGCCCATTCATAAGGTTCTGTCCAATTTGCACTTACCAACAACATAAATTGTCCTAATAGTGGTATTTCATCATATACCGGTAAATCAGACCAACTCTGATTATGAAAGAGACCTTTCTTTAATAATGGAAAACATTCAATACTCTCACTTCTAATAGGACTTCTTGATTCATTTTCTTCTTTTTTTGAAGAATAAACATTTATCTCAAGAGAATAGTCAGTCGGTGTCTTCCGCCAGAAAAGCCATCCTATATACGGATCACGATTTGAAGCAGGAGTATGCCAACTATCAGAGTAACTCCATTCAGAATCAATTTCTTCTTGATGAACACAAGATAAACCAAGATCAATCATATAATCTCTGGTATTATTTGCGGCATAGCGTTCTCCAGGTGTTCCAAATTCCTTACTTTCATCAAATGTATCAACAATCCTTGTTGTGTTTTTTAGGATGCTGTATATATATTCATAGTCGAATTTTGCCCATGTCAAATTGCGCTTCGGGTACCACTCATTTCCGCTCACTGCGTTCGCTCAAAT
>CAYLOF010000137.1:0-5142 GCA_964385215.1 uncultured Thermoplasmatales archaeon | reverse complement strand
TTTGAGCGAACGCAGTGAGCGGAAATGAGTGGTACCCGAAGCGCAATTTGACAAAGACATCCCATTTTTTAATCTTGCCCGTTGGGAAACTGGCAGGATGATAATGGAATGTCCGAAATAGACATTGAAAGAAACATAGAAAAATATTATGGAAGAATAGACTGGCTTGGAAAAAATTGTTTTACCATTAGATAGAGGTCAGTGGTTTGAAACTCTCTCCTTATGACAATGATTTTTATCTTTCCAACGTCTATTAACGTCTATCTGGAATGGGTGCCTGAACTTCAGACCGCTGACCATTATCTACCATTAGAAACTTATTTAAATTTCAAATGTATAACATCATTAGAATTAAGGATGGTGATGTAAATTGGTAAAAGGACTGGATATTGGAACAATGAATATTATCTCCGCAGATAGAGACGGGGATGATATTATTTTTAAAAGGCAGAGAAATGCATTTATGAAACTTGAATCAAGCGATTTGACAAAAAACATGTTAGATACGTCAAAAGTGCTGTATATCGAAGGAGATGATGGCATCTCACTATTAGGAGAAGACGCGTTCAAATTTGCAACGATTTTTGAAAAAGAAGCACGTAGACCGATGAGCCATGGGATTATTAGCCCTGAAGAAAAAGAAGCAATTCCAATCATGCAACTTATCATTGAAAGAGTTCTTGGAAACGTAAAATATCAGAATGAACCATTATATATTTCTGTACCTGCAGATCCAATTGATAAAAATCAAAATGTGCTCTATCATAGAAAAACCATGGAAGCCTTAACAAAAAAACTGAAATTCAATACCCATACCATTGATGAAGGTCTTGCTGTGATTTATTCAGAACTTGGCGATTATAATTTCACAGGACTTGGTATTAGTATCGGTGCAGGAATGACAAATGTGACTCTTGCATATATGGCATCCCCATTGATGTCTTTTAGTATAATTCGTGGTGGTGATTGGATTGATGAGCAGGTATCAAAATCAACAGGTCTCCCTAAAGAACATGTGACAGCATCAAAGGAAAAACAGTCACATCTTTCAAATACGGTAACGGTTGGAAGTCCAGATGGTGCATTGAATATCTACTATGATGCGTTGATTTCATATGTTATTGAACACGTTAAAAAGAAACTGACATCGATTACGCCTCCAAATGTTGCATTCCCAGTTGCAATTGCTGGTGGAAGCACCCTTCCAGAAGGATTCTTTGAACTTTTTAAGAAAAAAATGGATGCTGCAAAACTAGGGATTGATACATCAAAGATTATTCGTGCAAAAGACCCATTGAACTCTGTTGCCCGTGGATGTCTTATTGCTGCAAAAACGTTTGAAGATAAAACCCCTAAAAAAAATGTGGCTCAATCACAAAGTCACAAGAACGGTAAAAAATCAAAGTAACAATCAATAAAAGAACAAGGAAATCCCCATCATTTATTGTAAAAGGGGATTTTTTATTATTTTCTTTTTAATAGTTTGTTTTTGAAGAGGCGAATATGGCTATACCGTGCAACAGGTTTTTTTCCAAGTAACACACTTGCAGAAGGGTATAATTCAGATAAATCAACAATCCTTGATTCTAATTGATGTTTTTGCTGTTTTAAACAAGCATATTCAATTTCTAATTCCCTTTTTTCTTGTTCTATCTTTTGTTTATCGTTTTCTAACAGCTGCATCTTGGTTTCTATGGATGTTGGAGTGGTTACAATCTGTTTTCCTGCTTGCAAATAATGATGGATTGCCTGATTGATGGTAACGTCATCAATCATCGTTTCATCGGACAGCATATCAATAACATCTGCATCTAGTGTAACAGTTATTTTTTTGCTCATAGTGCATCCCACTTGTTGTATACATTGATATCATAAGCTTTTAAATAAATCTTTCGAAAAAACAAGATTTGTAAAAAATTAACAAAGGCAGGCAATACGAAAATCCGATTTAACGAGAAGATATGCTTTTATGCACATCGAGGCAAGAAAGTGCTTGATATACTGTAGAATAACACTTCAAAAAAGAATATGAGATTATCAAACATGAACGATGCAAAGAAACCTATTGTAACACTAGAATGATATCTTGGATTAAATCTAGAGTTAAGATAACACGAGGGTTTGTTACTATCAAAATATCATTGGGTAGAAAATGGTTTGGAAAGCAGCCACCGATGGAGAATAAAAGCAATACGGGAACGTATAGGTATAGGAGAAACGAATCGTGAGATGGAACAATTCGGAGATTTAATAGCCATACTTTCAAACCTATGAAATAAGACATATAAAAAGGAGGTTTTATCCGATATGGATACTATTGCTGTTGCTCTTAGTCCGTTTGTAAATGATTTCCCAAGAGCTCCGGAAAGAGTACCGTAGAGTAAGAGCTGGATCGAAAATACCCATTAACGATGATAAATGGATGTATGTTCTGCAAGAATTTGTAGATCTTTTAGAATCTGATAAATCGCATGATGAATTGGTTTTCACCTCCTTGAAAATATATCAAGTGTATATAATATATAAAGAAATTTATAATCACAAGACCATCATGACGCCGTTGATTTTTATCTGGAAAAATAAGGAAAGATTTAAATCATAAGATATGTATTCCCGATAAGGAGGTAGAAATTATGGCCTACGAGTATGAAGGATGGACTTTATATACAAGAGATGTGCTGCTGAAGGGTGGAAGAAACCAGACAATATATTTCTTTAGTAAAAGAACACCAAAGAGCGGTACACCTTGTGACAAACCTGCCAACTATACGGTTGGTGTTAACAAAAGGACCGGTCTTCCCTATCTTAAGAAGAAATAAGACAGCTTTTACGTCTCTTTTCTTTTTTCTTTCTTTTTACGTTTTGTAGTGTGTTAGATGTAGCGTTAATCATATCCGCCAATTTTTAGACTTGGATCTCCAAATAATTCCCATTGTTGCACCATTTTCACATCCATTCTAGCTTCATTACCAAGGAATCTGTGTAGGTAATCAGTCATGGCGTCTCCATGATTTTCTCCCAGACAATCATAATGTTTTTCTCCATAAAGTTGCAGGAAACGTAACTCCAGCCAACCATCCAACACTTCTAGATAATCAGCTATGGAATTATTGTCCGAATCGTCTTCTCCATGAGTTCCAAGTCCAGTGTTTGCAATGGTTGCAATTGCTCCTCCATTTGATTTACTTGTCAGCCACCAAGCCCAACAGTTGGGAACCCATTCATTATACCAAAATTGACCAAAATTTCCAGGTTCTGTGCTAAAATAATGCAATCCTTCATCTCGAATTCCTCGTATAATATTCATCATGGTTACATCAAATTGGCCATTATGACATCCCCCAACCACCGTAACAGGTAATTTTTCTTTATTTCTTAAAAAAATCATGTCCTTTACATTATATCCTGCAGTCCATTCTGTCCCATCAGGTGGAAAATGTGTACTCCAGGTAGCTGGACTTCCATGACCACAAAAATAGGCAAATCCACAACCCTGATTCATAGCAGTATTAACTGTCTCACGGTTGATGTCCTGCTCTGAGGCATAGACTTTTACTGGTGTAAACCCCGGCATAAATTCCATCGTCTTATCGGCAATTAGTTCCCCTTCATTAAAATGACCTGAATCATTATACGAATCTCCTGCTATGAGAAGAAGATTTTTAAACCATTCATCCTCGCACTTGTTTTTTTCGTATTTTATGATTTTATTAACCATAATCTTAACTTCGCGAGTGTCTCTGCACGCAAGACGACCTAGGTAAACATCAGGGTATAAATCCATCTCCTCCCTATATATCTCATTCCATACGGAAAATGCATCATCATCGTTGGAATCCCAACTTGAAAAATTGCCCTTGCCATCATATATATCGGCATAATAAAGATCGGATATGAATGATTGTTCTGCATATTCTTGTTCGTCTGGAGGGACTACGTGGCTATATCTTGTTGGCAAATTCCATGAAGAAGTTTGCCCTTTCATTCCTCCAACAAGCAGTACATGAGTTATGCCCCATTTTTCAATCGCATCTTTAATGAAATACTTGATTTTTTCTTGTTTGTCTCGTCCATGCCAGTACATCTCCTCATAGACATCATCTAGAGTTACTAATCTAGTGGAAATGCCAAAATTATTTTTGTGAGAGACAAGCGGTTTAAGATCGCTAACAAATTTTGATGGCGTCAATATCAATAAATCATATACATCGTTTTCTTCTATGATTGGATCAATAGGTTCCTTGTAACTAATATTCACCGTAATATGTTGAATAAATTGTAGTTGATGATCAAGTGGATAATATCTTACGGGATAAACTCGAAAAACTAAAAATGTCTTATGTGTGCCATGCAACAAACCTCCGCCAGTGTGATAAAAAATCCAGTCAGAAGGATATGGATCGGAGTTTGCACATATTGTCATATCCATCATATTTTCTAGATCGAAATTTTTCATATTGTCAGTTCCTGGCATTGAAGCAAAGGCAATTTTTTTTGTAATGTTGTAAATTATAGGAGCGGAATGCTCATATTCGACACCTAGTATCTCCGTACCAAAGGGCAATTCAAAAACAGAAAGATTAACAGGTAGCACTGGCTGGCCCGGGTCCATCCTGTTAAGATCCGATTTATCCAAGCGAACGATTACATAGCTACCATATGGCACTACTTCAGGATCGGAGAAATCAAGATCTATCTCAATATATTTTATTACAGATTCAAATGCCGAACTTTTTTCTTCCTGTTCTACTTCTGTAAAATAGTTGTTTTTTATGTACAGCCCAAAAACAGGAGAACAGCTAGAAATAACGAAAAGCATTGCTAATCCAATTGTAAATCCTTTTTTTAGGATATTGTATATCATTTTAATTCCTTCCATTTTTATTTACCTATATATTTAATAATGGCATCGCAATTTAAAAGCTTTCTTACATTATGTTTCTATTCACTTTGATAGTAACCTTCAAAAACCCATAAACTATCACGGCTTTTGTCTTGCATTTGTGTGGGCGGGTAACAAAGTGGTTATCTTAGCATTTTCGCCGTAAATATCGTCGGAAAATCCATCGAAAATTTAGACGCTTTTTCTAAAATCTTTCTTTTTTCTTTCTATAATACCGAAGATATTTTGAGGTTCGGAAA
>CAYLOF010000136.1:0-5148 GCA_964385215.1 uncultured Thermoplasmatales archaeon | reverse complement strand
TATCAGGAACACGAGGAGCACACAGAATACCACGCACATCAGCCTCATCAACATCTCTTTTCACATCGTTCACATACATACGCAACTGCTGAACAGCACTAATACTCGCCAGACTACGCTTCACCTCAATAACAACAGGAACATGATCCTTGTCATAACCAAAAAGGTCAATCAAGCCTGATTTCACATGTTTCTCACGTTTACTGATACGCAACCCTTCCTCGACCATATCTGGGTTGCTGATAATATCATTGACAACATCAGTTTCCATACCAGCTATCATAAGACTCGCCTGATCACAGAGCGATGTAACCACAATGAGTTTAAGATTTCGGAAAGATACTTTCATTTTCTCAGGTGGCTTGGTATGACGTGATCTGAGAACTAACTGTTCATCTTCAATGTTGAAATCTGTCTTGCTTCCAGATGGCTGCCAGTTGACAGGCTCTCGCATCACAGGCTGATGAACCAAGACATTGCCATCTTGCTTAATTATAACAACACGTTCACCCCAGTCCAATAATGACCGTGCACGTCCATGATAATCCACCATACAGTCACCAACCAACAACAGCAGTGTCTTATCAGGCTTGGATTTGTGATACCTGTCGATAAACTCTAACGCATCAGATGATGATGGATCAAGAATTGTTTTTAGCAAGATAGCACTTGAAACCCTTTATCGTTTTTATGCTAATTCTTTGTTTTGGTTTGAGGAAGATAAAAAGATGTTGAAAAACAAGATTTTTCGTTGATGCTAATAAAGATTTTAACTTTGTAAATGTTGCATGACATGAATATAAAAATTTTTTGTAAACCTATTTTTTTACAATTATTAAGAAACATTTAAATATTATAAACACATTTAAGGTAACGTTAAATATGGACGACATGACGAAAAGACTAAAAGATATTAGCAAACTATCAGCATCAGAAATAAGTAAAATTGTTTCAAATAAGAATTATGTAAAAGAGCCTTATACACAAAAATCAGAAAATAAAGCATTGAATGATTTAAGTCCAGAAATGAGAACGATTTTTGCTGAAGAAAAGATCAGAAGTTCCGTAAAGCAATTTGGCGAGATCAATAATGGCTTAACTGTTGATGAAATTGCTAAACTAACTGGATACTCTTATAAAACCGTGGCAAAACATCTTAACACTTTAACAAAATTGAGAGAAGTTTATTCAATCACTAAAGGAAAAAGAATGACATTATATTTCCCAAACGGTAAACCTTTATGGGATGTTGGAAGGCAACGATTTGAATGGGGGTCAAATATAATAGAGGCTACGCTTGCAAGAGGACCAGAAAAAAAATTATTTTTTCACATATTAGAAAAAAGATATTCAATATTGGAAGGTGAAAAGGCAGAAGGGGGAATTTTAATTCCAATTGAAGGATTTGATGATTTTATTAAAGGATTGAAGAAATTAAAAGAAAATGTAGAGGTGAAAGAATGACTGAGAGGCAAGGTTTTTTAGAATTAGATACTAAAAGAAAAGTTGTTGGTTTATACATTAATGATAAAAAAACATTTAATTACACATTTTCACCAGAAGTCAAATGGACAGATGATATGCAAGTAGTTTCTCAATATGGTTTGGTATTGGATGAAGGAACTCCAATTATGGTACGGAGTAATTATTGGGATACATTAATTGATAGTATTAATATTCCAAGAGCAAATAATAATAATTTAAAATCGAAAACTAAATTTAGTATATTATCTCCTGAGGTTTTAATTGATAGACATTCTTTTTTATTTTATGAACCTCCTGAATTGTTGAATTATGAGTATCATGTTTCATTAGTTAATCAAGCTCTTGGAGGAAATGCAGAATCATCAAAAAATTTTAAGAACGAAGCTAAAAAGATTAACGATAAAGACAAAATTCCAAAATTATTGAAAAACTTACCTGATTTCTATCAACCCTTTATTGAAAAACAAATTCATAAAATATTAAAATATTATTCAAACGATGACGATGATTTTAAGTTGCTTGTAGATAAATTATATGATGAAAATGATTTTAAAAATAGAGTCGATTTTTCAAAAATCTGGACAGATAAACGAGTTGATGATTATTATACAATCCATATAACCAAGTTAATATTAGAAGCGAAAAAGGCTAATAAAGGAAATAATAGTGCTGTTATTCCTCCAGTTCCAATAATAAATCGTTCTTCAAAAAGTGATATTATTGATATGTTTAAGGATTTTAATATTGCTGCTAGTGCAATACGAAAAGTTCTTGGTGATAATACTCCACATGTATATCTTCATTTGTATATCGATTGGAAAACAACCCTGCCAAAATCTTCAGGGAATAATGCCAGTGATTTATTACCAATAATTGAAGAAATATTGGAACAGGGAGAATACGCAGGAATTTGCTTAACTTTAAAAGGATATGAAAATGCAGCTGCAAAGGATCAATTCAACTATATTGAATCGTTTGTAACTGATTTAAGTTCGATTGCAGAATACTATTTTAAACCATTAATATTGCCACGATCTAAATGGTATGGATTGAAATTGATGGATAGTTCTATTAACTGTTTTGGATCATTATTTAACGGTAAACCAAAATATTCCAAAAGATTAACAGGATTTAAAAGTTCAGAAGGTGAAGGGGAAAATAAGATAGAATTTCATTATAATTTTGGATACACATATGTTATTAATGAATGTGTTGAACTTGACTATGATGGATTACAGAGATATATCAATAGAACAAAAAAATTACCATATGTTAATCATTTACCAAATGTCATAATTGATGAATATTGGAAAGATCAGGCAAAATTTATTATGAATATTTCAAAACCAAGAAGATTAAGTCATATGGAAGAGGCAAGATATATTCGGAAAGATGTAACAAGAAATATTATAAAACCTGCAACACGGTATCTCGAAAGATCAAGTAATCCTTTTTTTGGAGTAAAATCTTAATACTTTAGTCAATTGTAAATGAGTCTTCCTCACTTTCTGAATATTCGATTCTTCCATCAGGGTAAACGGTTTTTCTTCTTATTCTAACACGTCTGATGTTCTCTCTAGTTCCTTTTGTAAGTTGTTTCTGCCTTAAGTTGTAAATAGTTCTTAAAATAATACCACCTACAACTACCACTCCGACATCTCTTGCAAATTCTGCAATTCCATCTACAACCCCAGGAGTTAAAAATAGTTCAAGACTATGTTCAGAACTAATTTCTTCAATATCAAATGTTAAAATTACACGTTTTCTCTCTTCATGTGTTAATTTATGTTCTTCAATGATAGAATTTCTAATCTCTTTGATAATCCAATCGAAATCAACATTTAACAAATAATCAAATTCAATAAAAACTTCAAAACCCGTTCTGGTGGCATATTTCGATTTTTTATCAAAATATTCTTTCCTTAAATTTATTAATTTTTCTGAACGCTTCATAAAAATCCCCATTTTCAAATCATTTCTTTCTTTAAAAAACTAACCCAACAGGATTTGTATAAAAAGATGTTGAAAAACAAGAGTGAACTAAAATAATTTGATTTTATTGTGACCCGCCCAGAACAGGTACTTCTCTAATGTTTATTCTAAATCTAACACTACCGTCTTGTTGTATATCCTGTGTTACTCCGTCAGAAATACCATTACATCTTTCTGCTCTTTCTTGTTGATCATCTCGTATCCTTATATATCTAATTGTATTATCAGAATCTGATCTAGTACCTAGATATTCAATAAGTTGTTGAAGGTCATCTAAATTATCAATTGTTCCAACAATTGCATATCCCTCATTTGTTACTTCTAAATCTACCTCATTTACATTTGCAGTAATATCATCTATTGTACAACTTGGAGACATTCTCTATTCCTCCTATATCGCCAATTTCACAACGTTTATTGCTTTAAAAAACCAATCCCTAGAGTTTTAGGAGAATACAAAGATATGCAAATCTACCCTTGTTATTGCTATTATCCATAATATGATAGACACAAATAAAACAAATCAGCATTAAAACAACAAATGAAAGCAACAAACCAACATGATATGTGACAACAGGATTACTGGAAACAAAACCGTTTGTCACTATGTTGTTATTAAACATAGCAGAAACAGAAATATCAATACACCAGAGTGCACAAACCTCCAATATAACAAGAACAATAAGGGTGCACAGCCACTTAATTTTCCTTATATTTGTAATTTTTTCCATCTATCTCTACCTGCTTAGATCTCTGTTTTATTTGCTTTACTTTTCATACGATACTTGTCATAATACCCAGGGTGGGTTCTTCTCCACTTCCTCTGATACTCTTTGTGGTATTCTGGATTTTGCTTTACCCATTCCTTGTAATACTCTGGATTGGTCTCCCTCCGTTTCCTGTCTCGTTCTTCTACAAGCATTCTGTAAGCAGGCTCGTTCTTGTATCGCTCCCTCCTCCTTGCATTATATCTCTCAGGGTACTCTGGATGCTCTTTTACATATTGTTTCGTTCGTTTACTTGCACAGACCCTGCATTCACCCATCACCCCAAACTTGCCGTTTTTCATCTTATTGAAAGCATCTATAGGTTTGTACCTTCTGCATCTACTGCACTGCTTATGTTGTACGCCGTCTATGACCTTGTATTTGTTAGTCATGCTTTCACATTAAAATTGAAAGGGTTCTGGCAATCAAACGAGGAAGTCTGATCCAAATGAAATATTATTATTTCAAAAGGTTTACACCAGAACCCACATAGTAAAATATCCTAATTATTATATATGTGTTTCTCTTATAATCCTACAGTAAACGGCATAAGATGGTTGTTTCCTCACAAGTATTATTCATCCGTCTACCTTCTTGTTACAGCTGAATACATCCATCAAAAAAGTAGGGTAAACATGCATATCAGACGTTTTAAGTAATGGTTATAGAAGAAAAAAGAAAAAAGTTTATGACCAAGGTGCAATCAATGGATCATTTCAACTATTTTTAAAAATGGGTAACAACTGTTCAATATCATAAGTATTTCTTTATAAAAACCAACCCTAGGGCTTTGGAGAGGATAAAAAGTTGTTGAAAAACAAGTTATTTTATGAATTGATTCTAGGAAAAACATAAGTTATAATATGTATTTCGCTCTGTCATTAATGCTATTTAGAGGATGAAT
>CAYLOF010000135.1:0-5154 GCA_964385215.1 uncultured Thermoplasmatales archaeon | reverse complement strand
TTATTGTAATCTTCGTAAGGAAAAAGCAAGTAAAACCACGTTCTAGCCTAGCTATGCTTGGAATGACCTTAGTTGTTCTTGGTATTATTTTCATTAGTGAGGGTCGTTTGATAAGTTATAGTTTCATGGGTGCTGGTGTGCTTGTCTCTGTTATAGACATAATTAGAAATCGAAAATATAAATTAGTATAGGTATAGGTGTGAAAAAATGAAAGATAAAAAAGGAATTTTAATAGGCATTGGTATAGCAGCAGCGGTTCTAGTGACACTATCCTTTTATCTACTAAATGCAGGAAACATTGAATTAAATGAAATATCATTAATAGGGATAGTCTTAATTGTAGTAGCTTTAGCAATATATATGCTATGGGATAAAATAAAAAATATTAGAAAGGGACTTCCTGCAAAAGATGAAAGGTTGATACTAACAAATTACAAGGCAGGACTTTATGGATTTATCGCTGCAATTATGAGTGCAACTTTCGGGCCAATTATTATTGAAATCTTATTTGATTATGAACTACCAGGGCACCTAGTTACAGCAGTTGTGGTACTATTTTCAGGTTTCGTATTTGTTGCATCTTATCTATACATGTACTGGAAAGGGAAATAAGAATGAAAACAAGAATCAAAGAGCTTAGAGCACGATATGATTTAACACAGGAAGACCTTGCGAAAAAGATTGGAGTGCGAAGGGAAACGATTCTCTTCATTGAAAAAGGAAAATATAATCCTTCACTCAAACTCGCACATGACATTGCGATAGCGTTGCAGACGACAATTGATGACTTGTTTATGTTCGAGGAGGATTAGGTTTTCTTTCCAAGACCCAATTCTCCTTATCTTAATTTTTTTAAATATAACCAAAGTCCCATTGGTTTTATAGGTATCAAAAAGGTATTGCTTCTGATATCTATCGTTTAAAATTACTCAATGCTACTTTAAATTTTTTAAAGAACTTATCTTTTTAGATTTTAAAAGTAAAAGAGTTATAAACCCGGCATTTTGCAACAGTAAACCTATCGCTGAAAAGAAGCCTAAATGTTTTATTTCTTCTGTTGAAAGAGATGTCGCTTCAAAATTCAATGGGTATATTGAAAAAAATAAGAAGAAAAGGCCCATGATAATTGATATTACTGCCAGTGTCCATATCAAATTTTTTGTGTTTTCTTTCATCTTATTACCAACAGTACTAACGAATGCTAATCATCCCATCACAAAAAAGATTATCGGTTTTCTGATATCATTTACCGATATGCCAACTTTAGCAGCAAATATTGATGAACTAACGCTCTCAAAAACCCTATGGTTTCATTGGCACAGTTAACAAACCACCATCCTTGATAATTATCAAACCGAGCATTTTCCCGCCATCGTTCATATATCAAACCGAGCATTCCTTAGAACTCTTTTTTCCCCTCAACCATGCATTCAACAGAAGAAAAATCCAATTTCATCCCGTGTCCTCAGAACGTTTTATCTTGATCTACCTCCCAACCTTCCGCATTCGCTACCAGCCATCTTTCATATATCAAAGACGGCAGTTCCCACCCTTTTTATTATCAAACTCGGCATGCGAATCATATATCAAACTCGGCAGGCTCTTATCCCAATATCATTCTGAAGAACAGCAGTTTGCCAACCATATGGATGATGTTTGCTCACTGATCCTCACCAACCATCCCTTGCACGCGATCTCTATCATATCAACGTCATAACAAAAAACGAGATAACTACATAATCTTGCACTGCACTAGTGTGATGTATAATCGTTTTGCAACCCATATCTTTTCAAATAATTCGTTTTATCGATCATCCAACCACTACACAGGATAACTAAACTGTAACAAAAAAATATTACTGCTATCCATATGTCTCATTAGTTGTAACCATTTTTTTGTTTCCAATAAGCAAACGTTTCCAAAAATAGGAGATGATGCTATTTGTGCGATATATCCATTCCTATAAACGTTGCCAGAAGCCATCACTTCCAAATAGCTTCTCCCTAAGTTCCTCCTTTTCCTCTCGGGTATATTCATCGTTATGACGTATCTCATCATATTGTTCCATCTTATCTAAAAGTCCCTCTTTTGATCCAAGCATTTCGTCCTTCAATGATTTATATCCTGATATCACTTTATGTTTTGATAGAAATCCATAGAACTCGAATAGAGAAGTATACACGTCATTAAATATTTCTTCATCGATATCTCCTGTTTTAATGATGAATCTGTGCATAATCGATTTGAATTCAAATTCAACGGTATCGATATCATCATATGAAAAGTATGTGTCATCACAGATTTTTTCAATGAAATCCAATATATATCCAGTTGTGAACCATATGTCATACTTTTTCCTTTGTGTATACTTAGAATTTCGAAGAAGATCAAATTTAAACGCATCTAATTTGCCATAATTATCAATAATGATCTGTTTTTGGTATTCATCCATGTCGTCTTCATCTTCTAATCTATCAAGATATTCATAATCTTTCTTTCGTAAAAGGGCCTTCTCCCAATTTTTCAAATCTTTATTCTTCTGCATTATTGTTAACATTTTCATGTTGCCTTGTGTGAATTCATCATGTGGATCTAATTTCAAGGATCTATCTAACATTTTCTTTGCATTATCAATATTACCTCTAAGTAATTCGATCCAGCCCATATTCGAAAAATATTTATTATTTGTATCACATAATTCTAAGGCTTTTTTTTGGATCTGAAATGCTTTATCAAAATCATCAAGGTAGACATAACAATAACCTAGGCAATCGTATACTTTTGCTTTATTTTTTTCAATTTTTTCAAGCCTGGCATAGTATTCAATTGCCATTTCAAATTGGAATTGTTTCTCTAAGAACTCACAGATGTCATAATAGGTAGTGATCAAATCTTCTTTATTACCATATTTCTCAATTGATTGCAGTCCTTCATCGAGATATTTTTTCCCAAGTTTTTCATTACCTTCTTTTAGAATTCTGCCGCCTATATCAAATAATGCTGGGTAAAATTCAGGGCAATCTTTGATAATATCATTGAACCATTCTATCATATCTTGCTCGGTCAGAGGATTACCAAAAAGGGAAGGCATCATGTTTCTGGATAAAATATCTGCATAGTCCCATTCTGCTTTTCTCCAAGCATCGGTGCTTTTGATATTACCTTTCTCAACTCTCCTTTTCTTTTTTTCCGTTTTATTGTTCTCTTTTCCTTTCATTCTAAATTCCCACCTATCTTAAATGTTTGATCAGTCTTTGAAAAGCAAGGTAAGATAGACCTTGCCTTGCCAATAGTGTACGTAATGATTTTCTCATTAATAGAAATTTTGCAGGATCTATTACCAATAGTTCAAATCCATCGTCATAATTGTTCTCCCCTTTTTTTAATTGAACGATATCAGACGATGGTTCTTAGCACGTAAAAAGTCTGAGAATCCAACGTTACTAAGAATGCAAAATTGATACTATGCAAACGATATATGCGTCTACGGTTCACCAATCATACTTGAAATGAATTTCACATATCCTTGTTTCCCATCAACCTTTTTATGTCGTTTTACTGAGTTATACACATATTTTACACTGGCCTTTACTTCAAATCTTGAATAATCGCTTCCAGTTAAAGCTAGTTTCAGATTGTTGACAATTGCTTTTTCAAGATTTGCTTTTGGAGAATACTTCTTTTTGAACAGATTATCTCGAACATGTTTCAATATAAAAATGACATCTCTATCTTTTAACGATGAATCATATTCATATTCATTAACAATACTTTTTTCAATTGAATACAGGAGCCTAATGTATTGATCTCTGTTGTCTTCCTCGATTTTGATTGGATCTTTCTTATCGTTCACAAGGGCATAGATGGCAGTGTTCCCTGTAAATGGGACATCATCACGAGGTATACGCTCATCTATATTACTATCAACTCCCATATCAGCAATAATATCTGTGAGACCTGATAATCTTAAGATTTCTTCAGTTTGCTTTTTGTGATCTTCAAACCATTCGGGATCATCTAATGCCATTATGGTATCTTGCAATTCGATTTTTTGCCAGTTATCTAGGTCGCTTGTCTGAAGGATCTTATTTAGCAGAGGAAGAATTGCCTTATTTTCCTGCTCAACGAAATCATACGTAAAATCATCGATTCGAAACCAATCAGCATATTTTTGAGGATGCGACACGAAATCTTCAGTGATCTTTTTCATAAATGAATAAACCTTAGGATCAACAATATTGGTTAATGAACCTACCAAAAATGGATTGTAATCGTGTTTTTTGAAATCTGCAGTGATTGCCTTCATGGTCGGTTCAATTGCTTCAGAACCGATATTACTTAAGGCAAACATTGCGGTTTCAGCATAGCCAAGATCGTCATCATTGTTTTTGATAAACTCAATAAGAGGCGATATCGCCCGTGGATCATTCATTTCTTTTAACGCTTTAAGGGAAAAAAAGCAACTCCAAGTATGTGGGTCTTGTAAAAGAGAGCAGAGTTCTTCCGTTGCCTCGGAACCAAGAGAAACAAGTGATCGGACATCATCTTCAATAAATGTTTTAACTTCAGCATATGTCATATCGTAATGTGTTTCATCGTCCAATGAAACTAGCATATCAATATGTTTTTCAACATCATCTGGCAAAATATATCATCTCTCCCATTAACCATATATTGTATGAATGCTTTCTATAAATAATTTTTTTTATTTTCCTTTAATCTCGATTGCTGGATTCCCTGCATACCTCTTCCCTTTTTTCAACAATTGATCCTCTGCAACAACACTACCTGGCTGTACTACAACGTTATTTTCTATAACGACACCAGGCATGATGACGGATTTATTGCCAATAAAACAGTTATCACCAATTTTCACTGTTTTCATAAACAATTTTTTATGGGAAATATGGGCAAAAATCGTAGAAAAGCCACCAATAAGCGTATTTTTTCCAATTTCTACTGCATATGGTTCATCAATGAGCTCAGTTCCAGCAATTAGACTCCCGTCTCCGATCCTTAATCCAACAAGTTTCAGCAAACGAAGGCGAAGCGGAACAAGAGGGACGATAGCAGTACATGATAGGGCAGGTCTATACAGAGTGAAATAGGGGGCAAAGGCCCCCTATAACCCCTCTTCCACCTTCGCTTCCTCG
>CAYLOF010000134.1:0-5184 GCA_964385215.1 uncultured Thermoplasmatales archaeon | reverse complement strand
GTATCGCAAGGAATGGCTAAAGCAAAATCCAGATTACCACAAAGAGTATCAGAGGAAATGGAGAAATACGCATCCCGGGTATTATAACAAATTATACAAGAAACAGCAGGAATGAAATAGACGCAAGGTAGAGCGAGTGGAGAGAATGGGATGGTAATACACCCTGTTATCTTTACGGGAGGAACAGAGTATAGTTAAAAATGACTCCCCACTCAATATAATATTAGTAATTTCTGGTATAAATATCTTCTTACATAGATGAAATTATATAGTACAAATGTATCAAATAGAAAACAATCGTAACCTTTAAGTTGGAGTGAGCGCTTTGAAGTTGTGGGAGAGGAAAATGTCTGATTATGACATTAACATCAAAAGGTTACTGAAGGAGGGTAAAAAGGGCAATATTAAAACAGAGATTTGGGCTGAAATAACAAATTTAGACACAAGTAAGACTATGACGAAACGTATCTGGTGGAAAGATGATGACGGTGTTTTTCATGATGGGACACCTGGTTTGCCCATACATCTGCGAGATGCTGTGGATAACGCTTGGATTGAAAAAAGTAGAAAATGGTAACGTGAATAAATATCACTTGAAAAGACGGTTTGGGATTGTAGATTATGAATGGGAAAAAATATAACGATATATTAGAGTTTTTGGAAAGGAAAAAATCAAAACCGAAACATAAGCATAGGATTGGAAAACCTATGGGATTAATCAAAAACATTAGTAAAGCACGCATAGGAACAGTCATCCTCACAATAGGGGTTATAATGTCCCTTTTTGGAATGAAATACACGAAAACATGTATGATAACAACAATAATGGGAATGATTTTATTTTTTGTAGGATTATGGATGATATTCATGGAAGATGAAAAGAGTGGAGTGAAATTGTAGATTTGGAGGGAGAATAATAATTTGAGAAAAGAGGTCATGACTATTGGTATTGTTTTAATGGTTGTTGGTACAATTTTTACGTTCGTTACATTAGGCTTTGGATTTGTCTGTTCATTCCCTTTGATTTTTATTGGTTTTATTATTCTAATAATTGGTGCTATTATGCCAAAAATTAAAGAGGATGAGGTAAATCAAGAACAACAAGAAGAGACAAATAATGAAATTGTAGAGTTAAAGTAGGTGAACCATGTCAGAGGCCTACGCAAGACATGTAGAAAAACGAATCAAAGAACTGCATGAAAGGATGTCTAAATCTAAATTACATACTACTAAGAAGTGCAAGTAATGAACCGAGTTCACCAAATGGCAAACAACCGAAGTGACTTTGGAATGAACTCAACAGGGATTGTAACCTGTGTGAAACACCTATTTAAACAGTCGTTAACAGTAGTTCTTTTTGTCTGAATAATAAATTATTAGCAGAATCAAAACCTTGTATTCGCAGTGTCTCAAAGGTTTGATCAAAATTGACTATTAGCTCTTTGTAACTGTACTTGTTGAACAGGATGAAAATTGCTGTGAGTTATAAGTCATACCCAGCAGGTTTAATGTACAGTGACGGGAGACTAAGATTCTCGTCATAGCCTCTTGATTATATCTTAAAACCTGCTAGGTATTGCTCCAATATTAAAATATCCCTCGATAAAGCATGAAATATTTCTGATATTTACCAATGATTAGAAAAAAAGGATAACTCGTACAAATCTCAAAATATCTTTACAATCTGGGATAGTAAGTATAAATTTTTGGCATTGCAAAGATATTTTTTCAAAGGAATAGATTCAAAGACAAGTGAGGTTGCTTATGGCGTAGTCGTAAGCAGCGACAAGAAAGAAAAAACGATTTAGTAAAGCTATCAAAATAAAAGGTTTTATTTTCCGCCAGATAAGCTCCGGGTTCCAATTAGTGTTTTTGTATCTGTCACACCTTTAAGCGATCTTACTTTATTGATAACCACATCGCCTATCGAATCGATATCGGCTGTTTCTATTTTTAGCAAAATGTCGTATTCTCCAAACAGCGGGTGAACTTCTACTATTTCGTTTATTTCTTTATCAAGTACTTCATATACTTCCTTCTCGTGTAGAGGGCTTATAGTCAATAATGCGAATCCAGTTGCCATAAGATACCGAATAAAGCTTCTATAACATATAGTTTTCTTTTTAACAGCTATACCCGCCTTGGGATTTCCAAATGAGTCTTGGCTTCATTTGGAAATACCTCAACAATATTTTTATATAGCATTAGCGAATAACTCTGCTAAAATGTATAAGGAGAATCAAATATGAAATTAGGAAAAATATTGATTGTAGCTATGGTTTTCTGGGTCCTCTTACTTAGTTCGACGTACTCGGTGACAGCAGCTGATGAGCAGCAAACATTTACAGATCCACAGGGAGATGTCGTCGTAATGGATCTCATGAACGAAGATTACAATTATAGTACAACCGATGAAAAACCAAATATCGATATTAAAAAATTAACATACATTCATGATAATGGTGCAACAGAAGCATCTATCGCCCTTGAAGTCTATGGGGAAATAGAAAATAGAGGAAGCCTTAACGAATCTAGTATGGATATCTTAAACTCTGTGATTTACACGATGATACTTGAAACCTCGAATGAAGTTTACTCAGTTACCTACGCTAATCAACAATGTCAACTTACGAAATCCTCATCTCTTGATTCAATAAACATTACAGGCTGGTCAGTTAATGGTGGGGTACTCACTATTCCTATTACGCTCAGCAGCTCAGATGAAAAATATGTAGATATGAATGCAGAGACACTTGATATGAATATAGATCTCTCAGGCAATAGTGGTGGTATGTATATCGACATGGTACCAGATGAAATAGTAGCAGATGCTGGTGGGCCATATTATGGAGAAGTTGATGAGAGTATTGATTTTTCCGGAGATGCCTATGATGCTCTTGGGACGCCTATCTCTTGTACACATGATTGGGATTTTGGAGATGGAGCTACTTCAACAGGACAAAACCCAACACATTCCTATGATGCTGTTGGCAATTATACGGTAACTTTAACTGTGGAAGATAGTGTGGGAAATACGGCCAATGATACCACTAAAGTGACAATCTCTGAAGAAGAAGGAAATGGCGGAAATGGTAACGGCGGTGAAACAGGTCAAGACGGATTAGATTCTGGATTGATTCTTTTCTTTGCAGTGATTGCCATAATAGTTGTAATTGGTATTGTGGTTCTGATTCTCATAATAAAAAGATAGTGCTCCTCAATCAACTCATCTTCTTCTTTTCTCTCTCTTCTTTTTGACTTAAAGATTGTTTTTAGTTACCTTTTTATTGGGCTTTCGTATAGCCTTTGTTAGAGGCATGGAAATGACGGAGAAAAAGAGCAAATATGCTTATACGAAAAAATCGGCATGGGACACTTTTACTGACAGTCAGATAAAAAAAGCATTCGATTTTTCGGAGGAATATAAATTTTTTTTGAATAATGCCAAAACTGAGCGAGAAGCAGTACAAAAAATTAAGGAATTTGCTAAAAAACATAAGAAAAGAGTCTTTTTAAATAAACAGTCGGGGGCAGCTATTATCGCACCTGGTAAAAAACCAATAAGTGAAGGAGTACATATCGTTATATCTCATGTTGATTCTCCTCGGTTGGATTTGAAACAAGTACCGTTGTTTGAAGATTCAGATAGCAATCTAGCGCTTTTCGAAACTCATTATTACGGAGGAATCAAGAAGTTTCAATGGCTCACTATACCACTTGCATTACATGGGGTAGTAGTTAAAAAAGATGGTACAAAACTGACTTTTGCGCTGGGTGAAGATGAAAATGATCCTGTATTTTCGGTACCTGATATACTTCCGCATCTTTCGCATGAAGTTCAAGATACAAAAAAAATGGATGATGCGATAAAGGGTGAAAGTCTTGATATAGTCGTTGGTAGTAGACCGGTTAAAGGTGATGCAAAAGAAAAGATAAAAACTGCGATACTTGATAAATTGCACGAAGATTACGGAATAATTGAAGAGGATTTCATCTCTGCGGAGCTTGAAGCGGTTCCTGCATTCAAGGCAAGGGACATGGGTTTTGATAAATCACTTATCGGAGCATATGGTCAGGATGATAAATCTTGTGCCTTTGCAGCACTAAATGCAATAACTGATTTGAAGGATCCCGGGCATGCTGCAATCTCTTTATTTGTTGACAAAGAGGAAATTGGCAGCGAGGGTGCCACTTCTGCACAAGCTGTAACGTTTCTAAGGTCAATTATTAAGGAATTGGATCCAAAGGTTGATGTAGATGGTGTGATGCTGAAGTCTAAGGTACTCTCGGCAGATGTTGATGCTGCAGTAACACCAAATTATACTGAGGTTTTCGAACTTAAAAACGCGTCATCTTTGGGTAAGGGGGTATCCATGTCTAAATATACTGGCCATGGTGGTAAATACTCTGCAAATGATGCCTCTGCAGAATATGTTGCTGAGATACGAACAATGCTAAACAAGGGGAAAATACCATGGCAAACTGGTGAGCTTGGAAAGGTGGATAAAGGCGGCGGTGGTACAGTTGCAAAATACTTTTCTAGACTTGGAATGGAAGTTATAGATCTCGGACCGCCTGTGCTGTGTATGCACTCACCATTTGAGGTTACCAGTAAAGTAGACATATATTCTTCTTACCTGGCCTATCGTGCGTTTCTGAAGAGTTAGTAGGCCAACTAGAGTTAAATCAGCCTTGCATTAGGCGTACTGTTAGAGAATGTACATATCACACTATGAATTATCACAAGTTTTCATTCGCTTATCCTTCTGTTCTCCATTGAATAAAGGCAAATTATTGCCCATTTAGTAGAGTTTACTAAGCTCAATGCGGGTGATTATCAGGGAAATCCCTCCGAACGATAGGGTTCTGTAACACAACACGTGGTAAGACCCCCATATCTTTTGCTGTAACAAAACGAGTGGTAAAAGACATTATCTCCTTTTCCTCAAATTTTCAAGCTCATTCTTCTTAACAATTTCAACAGTTATACACTCACCAAGTATCCACCTCAAAGCATCCCCCTTATGAAGCTGATATTGACTAGCTATAAAAGCAGGAACAGTTGCTCTAAGAGAACTGCTAGTAGAAGTAGCAGAATTCAATATAGTAATATTAGTTTCAGGATTCTTAGGCATCAATAAACGTATGTCATTTATTGTATTTATAATTTACCTAAAACATTGG